>CAYOVS010000006.1:1460-20996 GCA_964407445.1 uncultured Peptococcaceae bacterium | reverse complement strand
CATCTCGGATATAATAACACAAACGTTACTGGGGTTTTTGAGGGAAATATGGAAGATTTTTCAAAACTGGCTCCTTTGGCGGGCCGTCTGGATCTGGCTATGGAGGCCACCGCCCTTTTGCGCGGGGATGCGGACATTGAGCTTCCCGGCGTCAGCGAAGAAGTTCGCCGCCAGGGAGAAGTGGATATCCATACCATTACAATCATCAACGAAGCCGGGGAACAGCTGATGTGCCGCCCCAAAGGCCGTTATATCACTTTGACCATTCCTGAGCTAAACGACGGAGAAATTTTAGCGCAAGTAGCACAAACTACCGCCCAAGAGCTGCAAGCGCTGCTGCCGCCTTTGCAGGGCGGCGGTCTGCTGGCAGTAGGGCTGGGCAATAATCTGGCCATCGCCGATGCCCTGGGTCCTCGCGTGGTGGCCCAAACCTATGCTACCCGACACCTGCCCAACCGGCCGCCGGAGCTTTCTCCCCTGTGCACCCTGGCTCCCGGCGTGCTGGGCGTCACCGGCATTGAAACCGCCGAAATCTTAAAAGGCGTCATCGACCATGTGCAGCCTGATGTGATGCTGGTGATCGACGCGCTGGCCGCCGCCTCGGTAAGCCGGGTAGGGGTCACCATCCAAATGGCCGAAAACGGCATTTGTCCCGGCAGCGGCGTAGGCAACAACCGCCAGAAAATAGACCGGGAAACCATGGGCGTGCCGGTGATCGCCATCGGCGTACCCACCGTAGTCAGCGCCCTGTCCATTATTCGCGAAACCGCCGTCAGTCTGTCCGGTTATTGGCACAGCCTGGGACAATGTATGCCGGATGCTACCACAGAGGCCGTTACCTTTGCGGAGCATAGCCTGTTAGAAGCTTTCTCCGGCCCGTTGATGGTCACGCCCAAGGACATTGACGAGCTGATCGACAATGTGGCCGAGCTGCTGGCTGCCGCCATTGCCATTGCCGTGCATCCCGCAGCAACCGGGCAAAACTATCATGACTTTATTAAATAAAGAACCTAAAACAGGAAAAATTTGCCCAGTATAAGACCGGGGCGTCTCGCGCACAATAGTCACAACAACCGCAAAGGAGGTGAATCTTTAATGACCAGCAACAATACTCCTTCCGTTCCCGCCGCTTCCAGCGCTTTGAACAATTTCAAAATGGAAGTTGCCAACGAACTCGGGATTTCCAATTATGACCAGATCGACAAGGGTCAACTGTCTTCCCGTCAAAACGGATATGTGGGCGGCAATATGACCAAAAAAATGGTCGCTTTCGCTGAAAACGCTCTGGCTCAGGGTCAAAACTCTGCAGTAAATAGCGCTTCTTCCACAATCCACAGCAATCAGAACAACTAAGCAGTTGTAGCTTTAAAAAAATCCTCTGTTGGCAAAGGAGCCTTACGCCTCTTTTCCAGCAGGGGGTTTTTTATTGCGCTTCTCTCTTTTTTCTTATCCTTGCGGTTTTCTTTTGGCGTCTTTGCCAACCGCAGCCATAAACCGGGGCAGCGCCAAAAACCGCCGCCAACGGGAGGGCTGCTGCAAAAGACGATACAACCATTCCAGCCGCAGCTTTTGCATCCACAACGGCGCCCGCCGTAAATTTCCTGAGATCACGTCAAAGCTGCCGCCAACGCCGATGGCCACACCAACTTGCAGCTCTGCTTTGTGCGCCGCCAGCCATTTTTCCTGAAAAGGCATACCCAAACCCAAAAACAACAAATCCGGCGCCGCCTGATTGAGCGCAGCCAACACCTGGGGCTCTCTGTCGCGGAAATAGCCATTCTCCGTCCCCGCAACCACCAAACCGGGATACCGCTGCTGCAACTTTTCTCCTGCCTGCGCCGCAATGCCTGGCTGGGCGCCCAGCAAATAAACGGTTTGGCCTTTTACCGCTGCCTGCGCGCAAAGCCGCTCCAACAAATCGATGCCCGCCAAGCGGCTGATCCCGGGATTGCCGTAGCGCCCCGCAGCCCAAACCACACCGCTGCCGTCCGGCGTGACCAAATCCGCATTTTCCACCAAAGAAGCAAACCCTGCATCCTCTCTGGCGATCATAATCCCCTCAGCATTGAGGGTAATCACCTGCTTTACCGTGCCCAATGCACCGGAAAACTGTTCTAGCCAACCTTGGATCAAGGCCAGAGCACTATCCATCTTATATTCGTCTACACGAATTCCTAAAATTCGCATCACTGTTCTCCGCCGCCTATTCCGTCATCACTGCGTCGCCAATGCCGCCGGTTCCTCCGTTGGTGTTTTCCTCCGGCGCAGCAGGCGCATCCGTTCCCATAGTATTGCCAGAATCTGTAGCCGGGTCTGTGGCCGGGTCTATGGCCGGGTCAGTTGCAGGATCGGTGGTCGTCCCCTGCCCGGCGCCCATAGAAGCATCGTTGCCCAACAAGCTGTCACCTTCGGTATCGTCCTCGTCCTCGGTATTCTTCACCGGCGCAGTGGTACCCTGCCCGCCGTCGTCGATAATATGCGGCGTCACCGCATCGTTGCCGGTGATCTCCTGCAATATCGACTTTAGCTCACTGGCCGAAACCACCCAAAAAGAGATATATTGCCCACCATAGGGGATGTATTTGCCATTGCCGGGTACGGTATACATATCCAGATTCTGTAAATCCATGCTCGTCAGGGCCGTGGCCATAGAAACACAATCCTGCAAGGGCAAAGAAGTAGTCACGTTATCCAAGCCGATAGAAACCAGTTGGGGAATTTTAACAATAGTAGATAAAGAAACCAATTTTTCCGCCAAAAGCTTCAAAAACTTTTGTTGCCGCTCGATCCGGCCAATATCCGCCGAGGCAGTACCACGAAAACGCACATAACCCAGTGCATCCTGACCATTTAGCGTCTGCAAACCGGCTTTCAGGTTGATATTTTCCCATTTTTTGTACATATCCATTTCCACGTCCACTTCCACACCGCCGATAGCGTCGATCACATCGGCAAAGCCCTGGAAATCAATTTGCACATAACCGTCAATATCCACACCTAAAAAGTCCTCGATCGTTTCCATGGTCAGATTGATCCCGCCATAAAAATACGAGTGATTGATCTTTGTTTTGGTACCGGTACCCGGAATCATCACATAAGTATCCCTGGGGATGGAGAGCAGCTTTACCGATTTATTGGTCATATCTAAAAATGCGAGGATGATGGTGTCTGTTCTCCCCGCACTTTCTCCTTCTCGATTGTCGGCGCCAACCAGCAGGATCACCTTGGTTCCCTCTAAGGTAACCAAATCCTCCCGGGCCGGCTCGGTAATATCGGCAGAAGAGACGGTTTTTCCCTCCAGCTTGGGGGATAACGCTACCGCAGCCGAAAATCCCAGGTAAAAGCACCAAGCAATCAAAAACAGCAAAATCAGCGTATAGCAAACCTTGCGCCGGGGACTCAGCCCCCCAAACCAAGAGCGTTTTTGATGGATGGTTGTCCGATCCTGTTCCCAAAAATTTTTATCCGTCATAAGTCACCTCAAAGTCAGTTTCGGTAAATATCTACCTGCCGCTTTGCCGCATCCCAGGCAAAAGTACAGCCCAGCGCTTCGGCAAAACGCACATGCACCAGGGTGCGGTTTTCTGCGGTAATCACCGGCGCATAAGGCAGGGTATACGCCTTACCGTTTATCGTCGCTTTGGTACTGCCAATCGTTAAAACCATCGTATTCTTGCCGTAAGTATAGGTCACCTTGCGGGCAGCCGCATCCCAAGCTACGGTCATGCCTAAGGATTCCCCAATCATTCTGGCCGGCGTCATGGTATACCCGGCGCCCATGATGGCGGCGGCCGTGTCCATTTGCACAGCCTTGTCGTTCACATAGGCGGTTCGGTTGCCGATGACCAGCTGGATATGGCAAGCAGTGGAATACTTTTCTTTCAGCTCATCTATCTGACTTTTAATCGCCTCAAATTGTTCCTGCACATACCCATCTACCCAGCTTTTACTCACCAAGGGATCTTCTGCGGAACCTGCTTTCCCAGCAGCTGCTGCGCCAACAGCACAGGACAAGACAAATCCGGCCAGCAAACCGGCCACCATCACCTTGCGCAAATACTTCTTTAGCAGCATCTCCTGTTTCATCAGCTTCTCTCCCCCAGCATCCTTACCGGCTAAACAAAGGCAGACTGGTATATTTTCGACATGGAAAAGTCCTTTCCTGCCCCGCAAACAAAATACTAGGCAGCAACTTTTGACAATTCCAGCCTAACACACCGCATTTATGCCAATCGCGACTCATTCCTGCCATTCTGCCGGCTCCAGCAAAGGTTGATACGTCTGATCCAGCACAAAGCATTTTAGCTGATCCGCATCCGTTACCGGCCCGATGGCCGCAATCTCCAAACGGTGCGCCGTGGACGAAGCCGCAAGACGCACCTGCTGACTGCCCAAGGAAAGCAGCCGCCCCTGCCGATACCAAGCCACCAGCACCCGCCCCTGCAATTCCAGGGACGCTGGCAGCACCACCAAGGCTCTCCCCGCCGTGCTGCCGTGGCTCACGCTAAAAACGTCCTGCCTTGCCCCGGCAGGCGCGTCCCCTTGATACACCATCAGCGTATCCCCAGAATTGCTGCTCATGGTCATCGCCGCATAAACCGACGTACCATCGCTTAAGAGCTGCAAAAGGCTCACCGGCGCGTTCACGTCCTTGTGTAGCTGCTTCCATTCCGTTCCCTCCCGGTAATATACCCGGGCTCTTTTGCTGTCGTCCGCGGTCACATAGCCCAGATAGGGGCCGCTGCTATCCGCGGCCAAATTCAGCTCCACATAAGAGGTCACATCCAAAGGCTGCTCTTTCTGCCAATCGATGCCGTCAAAGCTATACAAGGTTGGCTTGGCATTATTGGCGCCGGTCAGCAAATACAGTTTGCCGCCGCCTGCCGCCATTTGATGCACATTGGATTGCCCGGCAACCCCATTTACGGAACTTACCGGTGCAAAACTGCCACCCTCCAAAACAAAAAGCTGGGTATTGCCCATCGGCCAGGCAAACTCACTGTAGGCCACATACAACTGGCTGTTATAATAGCCCATCGCCGGGCTGATAATGCTGTTTGCAGCGGTTTGCTCCGCTTGCTTGGTCACAGTATATTGCCCTGCCGCTTTCTCCACCCCGTACACCTGCAATTTGGTAGCGCTGGCAGGCAAACATACATACAAATTCTCGCCGCCATCCGCCAAAGAAAGCATTTGGCTCCCATAACCGCTTGCTGGCCAGCTTGCCACTTGCAGCCAACTGCTGCCGTTATAGCATTTGAGATACATATTGCTGTACTTGTTATCTACATATAGCGCATACAGCTCCCCATTCCAAACCAACAACCGCGTATCGTAGCCTTTGCCGGGAGAAGACAGCGCCTGCCAGCTTCCCTGCCGGTATTCCCAAACGGCGATTTGCGAGGTGCTGTTATCGGAAGAAGCTGCATAGACCACACCCTCCGGGGAAAGAGCGGAGGCCACACCCCAGCAATCCACGGTAAGATTGCCGCCCAGCTTGCGCCAAAGCTTCATCTTGTCGTAGTCGGGAATCGTCAGGGTAAAGCTAAGACTGTCTCCCGCCGGGTCGGCACTAATCTCACTAAATACCAGCCCGCTGTTTTGGCCGCTGCTATAAAAAATCGTCTCCTCATCAAAAAGCGCGCTCATATCGGCGCTGCCATAACCGGTTTGCGCCGGTACCGTCACATAGCCCTGAGCGGTAGGGCTATATTCGCTGGTTTCCCAAGGGGTGATCGCCGCTTTGTTCACATTGCCGCCGGCGTCTCTGACGCCGGTTTCCCCAGGGCGAAACACATAAACATAATCCTCCCCCCGAGCATTGGTCCATTCATCCAATCCCGTATTTACCCGATAGAGCAGCAAACCGGAATCGGTCAGCTTGGTGTCAAAGCCATAATTCAGCGAGCCGGTGCTCAGCTTGCGCCGGTATTCCGCCACAAAAAATTCCGTCTCCGATAACGGCGTGCGAATAATATAGCCTCTGGTACCACTGGCCAAGGAAGCCAGCTTTAAGGTATAGGTACCGCTTTCGGTAATTTCATCCAGGGTCAGCCAGCCCATTTGGCTGCGGGTATAGGCAAGGGGATAGGCTTGCCACCGCCCCACACTGGACATATGATCCCAAATACCTACCGGACTGCCGTTGCCGCTATATCGATACAGATCTGGCAACCCCATGCTGTGCAAAAATTCATGAGAAAGCACCCCCTGCCGCTGGGTACTGTCCAGTAAAACGCCGCTGTTGATCATATTATAATTGAAAACCCCGCAAGTATATCCCTGTAAGGTATTCACTGGATAATACACCGCCCGGTGGGGATACAATACCGGTTCTTCCTCAATAGAACCCCCGCCATCCCCCTGAATCACCAAAATCAAATTATCTACATACCTCTGATCCAGCCGGTTTAAATTCAACCCGGCCGGCAAAGGCAATGCGCCGCTATTCACAGCAGCCACCACCTCCGCCACCACATCGATACTGTCCCCATTGCCGCTTTTGGCCTTGTGCAGCGTATAGGTGTTTATCGAAAGTCCGTCTGCCGCTTCCTGAGGAAAATAATTGACAATGGCCATTTTCCCATCGGAAATGGTCTGAATATATTTGGCAAAGGAATCATCCTGCCCGTTGGCAGCGCCACCCCCTGCTGCATTGATGGCGCTGTTATCGTCAAAAGACCCCTTGATTCTTTGCCACTGGGTAAAGCCATAGCTTTCCCCGCTGTTAAACACATCCGTCTGGTCGCCGCTGAACCGCAAAAAATAGACCAGATTGGCCACCTCCGTTTCCGCAGCCAACGCACCGGGGGCAAATGCTATCCATAACGCCAGCAACAGCAAAACCCAGGCCAAAATCCAAAGCCGACGCCCCGCAAACAGTATTACCTTCTTGCTGCTCTTATCCCAATTCATAGATCTCTCCCCTATTCCTGTATCCAAAATCCCCGCATAGCATCAACGGTTATCAATACTATACGGGGATTTTGTCGAAAAAGCAAGACATTTGGTTACCTATTTTTTTAATATTGCAGTTCATTCTGCCAACCGTAACCATCCCAACCTTTTCATTTATCCCATGCCAACCCATCCCGGCTAAGCCACAATATCCCGCTTCTTTTCCCACCAAAAAAGGGACTATCGCCATAGCGATAGTCCCTTTTGTTGCAAAATCAGATTTTCAAACCGTTAACCTGCTTTGGCGCAGCTTAGTTGGCAAAAGACTGATTGGCATTGACGGTGATTACCCGGGAACTGCTGTTGTACTGAATGTCGCAGTTGAGCAACAGGGCCAGATCCCGCATGAGGAAGTAGTTGTTGCCGTCAATGTTGTAAGCCATCGGATACACATAGCTGCCGTCCAATTTTACCGTCTGGGGAGAAACCTTGGCCGCTTTGTATTTGCTGGGGATTACCAGCTCGCCGCCAACTGCGGTATAAGCCCGGTTGGTGGTCATGGTAACCAGCTTGGCATAATCGTCATAACCAACGCTGAACTGCTTGGTGGAGCCGGAGAGCAGCTTGGCGACATCCCGCAGCTTCAGGTAGTTGTAACCGTCGATGTTGTAAGCAGCCAAAGCCTGGGCAGTGCCGCCGTTCACAGACAGTTTCTGAGAGCTCACCTGGATGCTGGGGGTTTGCGCCTGACGCAGCACGTTTACATAATAGTGCTGTACGGTGCCTGCAGTGGAGGTCACAGCAATATCAAAGGTGCTCTGGCCAACGCTGACGGAGAAACCGGTGCTCTTCTGACCGCTGGTCACAGTGGTGCCATTGATCTTGATGGTGCTGCCGGTAGCGTTTACGGTAGGCGTAAAGTAAATGGTGCTGTTGCCGTAAGCCATATTGGTGCAGTAATAATACTGTTTGGAGCTAAAGTTGGGGCTGTAGTTCAAAGAACCGGAATTGCCGCTGATATACAAATTCTTCAGCAAAGCGTCGGAAACGCCCTTGGTCACGGTGATCACAGATTCTTCGGTGGTCTCGCAATCCTCAGCCACGTTCAGCACGGTGATGGTTGTGGTACCGGTCTTGTTCAGTTCGATCTTGGTAGTTTTGGAGCTGGTGGTCTGCTCAGAAACCATCACGCCGTCTACCAACACAAAGGAAGTCTTATACTTGGCCTGGGTGTTCAGCCACACATAGGTCTGGGTGGTAGGAACGGTGGCGCTGTATTTCTTGGTGGAAGAACTGGTAGAGGTAGAAGTCAGAGCAGTTTCATTGGAGCTGTTAATGGTGGAGTTGATGTACAGCTTCAAGGTAGACATACCCAGATCGTCATCGGCAGACTTGTCGGCCCGGTATACGTTCACGGTATAGGTGGTGTCCCCAGCTTTGACGGTGATTTCTTCATTGTCGCCGTAGGCAACCTTCACTGTAGCGGTAACGTCATAGCTAGAGCTGGTTTTTTCGGTGCCTTCCACCTTCAGATAATCGCTCTTGTTCTTGGCAGTGGCACGAACGGTCACATACTCGTCGTCGCTCTTATCATAGGGGATAAACACAAAGTAATCTTCGGTGGCGGAAGCAAACTTAGGATACAGATCCAGCTCGTATTTGCTGGAGGTGGTGTCCTTGCCGTTGAAGATTTCCAGATCCTTCAGATCGCCGTTTTCGGAGCCGTCCAGATTCAGGGTATAAACCCGATCCAGATACCCATCCGCAGAAACGGTAATGGTAATGTCTTCGCCGGTAGTTTTCACCTTCCAGGGCTCACTGCCACTTACCTTATCATCGCTGTCTACATCGATGTCAAAGGTTTTGGCGTCGCTTCTGCTTAAGCTGGCGTCCACATACAGATAGTCGCCGCTTTCGATCTCATCCCAATCCAGCCAGTATTCATACGTGCGGTCGTCAAAGCCCTTCTTGCTGCTGGATAAAGCAGAGCTGCGATAGAGCACCAGATCATCCTTGGCATCTTCGTCTAGGCTGACGATCAGATCATCCAGGTCAGCAGCATAGTCCATGGTCAGCTTCACGGTATAGGTTCTGGAATCGTTTGCATTGTTTTTATTGGTAACAACGATCGAGATAGAGGTACCGGAGGTAGTATTGCCGATGGTATACGAATAAGTATTGCCGCTGGTCACCTCAGTGCCATTCACCTTAATGATGTAATTGGTGGGATCGGCAACAGTGGGCGTCAAGTTTACTTTGGTATCGCCTTCAGTCGTTTTTACCAAAGAATTTTCCGGATTGTTGATATAAGTGGTGCCGCTATCCTTGCCAACCACGGTCAAAGCGGAAAGCTTGGCATTGGAAGGACGGCTGATGGTAAAGGCTTTGGTCGCTTTTTCACCGGCTTCGTTGGTTACCTGGAAGGTAACGGTCTTGCTGCCGTTGATCGCGGGAACGCTGATATTAGCAGTGGTAATGGCAGAATGAACAGCAGTAGCATAAGCATCGGAACCAACCTTATAGGTCAAATCCAATTTGCTGTCCAAACCGCTGGCATTGATCGTAAAATCAGTGGTGGTTGCAACCGGCAGAACCAATTGATCGCCATTCGTTCCGCTAAAGTCAGTGCCACTGGTATTGGTGAAAGTGGCGCCCGCGAAGGTAGCCTGAGTCGCTTTGGTGGGCGTTACGGTCAAATCGTTAACAGCAGCTACATCACTCCAGCCGGTGCTGCCATCGGCAGAAGAATACAAGCCATAGGTAGCGGCCGCAGCAGCAGGCGTGGTAACCGCCATCCTAACGGTAGCGGAAGCATCCTTTGCCAACGCAGCAGAGGGGGTGCCAACAGTGACACCGCTATCTGCGGAAAGCGCATAATACAGGGTTGTGTCACCCGTATTGGTGATGGTGTAGCTTACGGTGTAGCAAGCGCCGGTAGCGGCATACTCATAATAAGCAGTTTGATTATTGTCGCTCATCACCGTATCGGTACCTGCGGTAACGGACCAACCGTCTGCCGCCAATGCGGTACCGGCAAAGGCCAAGAGCAAGCTCATAGCCAGCAGTACAACAAAAAACTTTTTCATACTTGAAAAACCTCCTTATATTAATACTTCTTTTATTGCATCTATTTCAAAGGCCGCAAAGCCTTTATCGCCGGATGCGCAGCTATTCTTTTCGCTTCTTGTGACACTTGTTAGAGTTTCGCCGTATAGCTTTTGTTCCCTGCCCCAGAGGAAAAATATTGCCATTTTCCCCCATTATTTTCCTATATTTATAGCGCCCCGCCCAAAAGGCAGCTTAACGCCGTTTACGGCTTGCCCTTGGCGCTAGGGAACCTCTGATTAATTCGGGCCAGCGTCCTGGCGGCTCTTTTGCCGCCATGCTGCGTCTTCGTCAGTGGACGTAGCTCCCGCTACGCCTCCTTCCTCATCCTTGCCTGACGGCAAAATTGCTCGCCAATCCGCAGCCCCTCATTTAATCAGAGACTCCCTAGAAGGAGATGGTCATCCTCCGGGAGCTTTCCTGATAATCCACGGCAAAGCCCAGCAAGATCCCCAGATCCCGCAGCAAAAAGTAATTGTTGCCGTCAATATTATAGGCCATGGGGAACACCGGCTCCCCATCCAAAAGCACCTGCTGATTGCCAGCGCTGACGTTTTGATACAAGCCCGGCCGCACCAGCTCGCCGCCTACCGGCTGATACAAATTGCCGCTGGTCAGGGCGATCCGGCGACTGGCCTCGTCATAGCTCACCCCTACAGAGGCCGCCCCGCCGGAAAGCAGCGCCGCCACATCCCGCAGCTTAAAGAAATTGTTGCCGTTGATGTTATAAGCGGCACAGACCGCCTCCGTCCCGTTTACCAGCAAGCCCTGATTGCTCACCTGGCAGCTTACATAAGCCGGGCGGCGATATACGGAAAAGCTGTAGCTCATCAATTGCCCTCCCGGCGAGGTCACCGCCAGGGTAAAGCTGTTGTTTCCCTCCTGCAGCTCAAAATCCCGGCTCCAGCCATCACTGTTCAGGGTATACACCTGTCCGCTGCCCTGGGTCAAGGTGATCACGCTGCCGGCTGCCGCCGCAGTTGGCGCAAAGGATAAACCGGTGGAGCGGCTATAGACATTGGCCACATAGGTAGCATTACCGCTGGTAAACAGCGGGCTGTAATTGACCGCCTCCCCCTGGCTGGTACGCAGGGAAAGGGAGCTCAGCCCGGTAACGCCGCTGCCCCGGTACACCGTCAGCGTATATTCCCGGCGACTGCTGTAATCCGCAGATAAAACCGCCACCTTGATCGTATTGGCGCCCGCCTGCAAATCCACCGCCTGATAGCCGTTCACCGTCTGCGTGCCGTTGACAAACACCACCGCGCCCTGGGATTTGGCAGAAAGGGTAGGATACACATACAAGCGGCTTTGGCTGGTGGAAACCGTAGCGGTATACTGGCTTGTTTCCGTGGAAAAAGCCGGGCTCAACGGCAACGCCGCGCTGCCGCCCAGGCTGCTCACCAGCCGCAGCTCGGTCAAAGCCGCCACCGCTCCCCCATCCTCGTCCGCCTTGACCACATCAAAGGTGTAGGTGCGCCGATCCAGCAGATTTTCCGCCGTCACCGCCACCTCCACCTGCTGGGTGCGGGCGGATAAATCCTTATAGGTGCCGCTGCCCAGCCAGGTTGCACCGTTAACAGTAACCGTGGCCTTCTGTGCCCCGGCAGCAGGCTCCGGCCATACCGTAAAGTTGGCAATATCCGCAGGCAAATACAGGGTATAATGCAGCGTATCCGGGTGAAAGACCGGGGAAAAATAGAGCAGATTGCTGTCGTCGTCATTGCGATAAGCCCCCCGGAAGCAAATCCCGGATAAGGTAGCGTCGTCTCCCCCCGCTACGCCCCGGGTGATCGAAAGATCAAAGCTGCGGCTGCGATACTCCCCGGCGGCGATGGTCAAGCGAAAGGTGCGGGCTTCGCTGGGGCGCAGCTCGTTGCCGATATCAAAACGATACTCCCCATCGTTCACCTCTTGCAGCTTTTCTCCGTAATCCACCGGTTTGAGAGTAATTTCCGCTCCCGCAGCAGCAGCTTCCGCCCGGATATACAAGGTAGTTTCCCCGGCGGCTACCGTCACCGCATATACCCCTTCATCCACAGCCTGGGGATCATAGGCGGCCGGGCCGTTTTCGCTGCGGCTGACGATCAGCCGGGATAGTTGCAGCTTGGCCGGTCGATTGAGCTGCACGGTATAGATTTTTTCCGTACCGTCCTCCGCCCGCACCACAATCTCCGTATGCAGAGAGGCGCCTTCCGTCTCCGCCACCGTATATTCCTTGCTATAGGTGCGCTTGGGCTGGGCGACGGTCTGGCTGTCTGCTTTCACAATGGCCGCCGCGCCATCCTCCGCCCGGCAATACAGCTCCACCTCTGCCGGGCCGTAGCCCAAATCACCGCTAAAAGTGGCGGTCTTGCTGTTGTAGGACAAAACCTCCCCATCCGCCTTCACCACCAGTCCCGTGTCCTTGCTCAAGGCCAAAGCCATCGGGCAACAAACCAGCAACAAAACTAAAAATACCGATGCTGCAAAAACAATTTTTTTCATAGCAACCTCCGTAACCTGTCCATTTCTATAGCATTGCAAACTACAATAACAACCCTTTTATCATCATGCCGATCTCCATAAAAAACACACCATCCATCCCTGTCCTGACAACACCCTTTTGCGATCTGCTATAAAATAATTTTGAATTCCCTTCCATAATATGATAAAATACTACAAAATACAACAATAAGGTTTGCTCCATTTGTGGTATGGTTTTAGCAAATCAGATGAAAAGTGGGGTATCTATGTGGTGAAAGAACAAATGTCTCCCGAAAGAAGCAAGCTGCATAAGCCCCTGTATCGGCTATTCCGGGCATTGATTCGTCGCCCATTACTGCATCGCTTTCATTACTCTTATGATAAATATACACCCAAAACCGTTCCCTTCTTGCTCCTGACAAATCATAATTTAGCACAAGATCCGGCTCTGATTGCCTGTAGCTGGCGGTCTCGTCTCTATTTTGTTGCAGACCAGCACGCCTTGCCCCAAACCTGGGCGGCGCGGCTGCTGCACACCACCTTTTGCCCCCTCGCTCCCGCCGCTACCCCAGAGGAAACCGCCGCAGCCGTCTGCCGCGTCCTGCAAAGCGGGATCAGCGTAGGCTTGTTTGCAGAGGGAGAACGCTCCTTTTCCGGCGAAACCGGCTCCCTTGCGCCAAACCTTGGCCAACTGATCAAACAGGCTGGCGTACCCCTGATCACCTACCGCACCGAAGGCGGCTATCTTACTCAACCCCGCTGGGCCAAAAGCCTGCGCCCCGGCGGCATGCTGGGTCACGTCATCAACGAATACGCCCCCACCCTGCTGCAAAACTTCACCCCGGAGCAAATCAACGTGCTGGTGCAGGCAGATCTTTACACCTCTGCCGATCAAGAGCAGGGGCTGCGCCGCCGGGCCTACCGGGGTAAAAATCTGGCGGAGCATCTGGAAAACGCCCTCTACCTTTGCCCGGAGTGCGGCGACCTCAACACCCTGTACAGCCAAGGAAATCGGTTGCTTTGCCACAACTGCAATATGGAGCTGCTTTTCACCCCTTACGGCCTGCTGGAACAGAAAAACGGCTTTCCCGCCCCTCACACCACTGTCAAAAACTGGATGGATTGGCAGGCGCAGCAGCTGATCCTGCATAAAAAAGACTGGCAAGAGCATCCCGCACAAATCATCGCCCGGGACCCGAACCAGTCTCTCTATAAAATGGAAGAGACAACCCCCTTGCCGCTGGGCCGGGGAGAAATGGTGCTGTATGGCGATCGCCTGCAATGGATGCCGACGCAGCGGGATTGTCAACCCCCGCCGTCCGCCATCCCCTTTCCCTACCGGGAGATCCGCCAAATGACGCTGCACGGCGCTGATTTGCTCCGCTTCTCCTTGGCGGATGGCAGCTGCTACCAGCTGGCCTCCGACCATCCCCGCTCCGGGCTAAAATATCT
Organism: uncultured Peptococcaceae bacterium; assembly: GCA_964407445.1. Classification (GTDB taxonomy): domain Bacteria; phylum Bacillota; class Dehalobacteriia; order UBA4068; family UBA4068; genus JAILCQ01. The sequence continues at coordinate 7,076 of CAYOVS010000006.1, read as the reverse complement.
GCACCTGCTCCGGCTGCTGCAGGAAGACGCAGCAGACAACGCCGCTGACCCTGCCAACGCCGCCGACAATGCCGCTGCTGCTGCCGACACATACCTGCCTGCCTAAAGCAGCGGTTCGCTAACCCTGCTTTGCCGCTGCCATCAGCTCCGCCAACACCTGCCCCAGCAGCGTAGCAGAACGGCAAGCCTCCTCCACCGTGTTATCGGTAGAGCCGATTTCCACCAGGATTGCCTTGGTGGAAAGATGCTGATTATAGCGGCTGGCGGAAACCCGCACGCCCCGGACAATCCCCGGGGCTTTTTCGTCCAGCAAATCCGCCACAGACTGGGAAAACTGCTGATTTTGTTTCCAGTTATCATGGGTCAATCTTTGATTGGAGCCCACCACCAGCATCATTTTAGCCCAAGTTTCATCCCCATAGGAAAGCTGGGTGTTCACCCCGGCAATCGAGCTGTCCCGATGCACATCCACAAATAGCTGCAAGCTGGGATATTTTTCTTTCAAGGCTTGGATGCTGGCCAGCGAATTGCCGTAGGCCGCGCTCCAATCCGGGGAATCGTGCACGGTTTCGCAAAGCACGGTTTTCATACCCATCGCTTCCAGCGAATCCGCCAAAGCCCGCGCCGCATCCAAAATCCCCCCAGCCTGATGCCCCCGCTGCTGTCCCGCATAATTTTCCGTGGTATGGGTGCAATAAATGCAGGCCAAAGGCTGCTCGCCAAAGTCATAGACCGTTTCTGCGGTTTGCGCTGTCTCCGGCTCCGCTTCCGCCAGCACCAACAGGCCACCCCGAGGTTGCGCCCCATTTTCCGCTCGGGAGGCTAAAACAGCCCCATCCCCCTCCCTGCTGGGCAAACCAGCCTGCGCCAAGGCAGTTGCTGCCTGCGCCGCGCCGTCTTCCCCGGCTTGCGCTGCCGAGGCAAAAGGCAACGTCCCCACCGCCGCCTGCTGCAGCAAAGCAGGGGGCAGGTACGTCCATAGGGAGGGCAAAGCAGAAAGCCCCAAAAATAAGCCCAGTACCAACGCAACAAATACCACCCCAAAAAGAGTTTTTAGCGAAAAAGGCAATCCCATAGCACCTCACACTTTCTCTGCAAACAATTCAGCCGGCAAAAAAAGCCAAACGGACACTCTCCCAACAGCTTCTCACGATCGAAAGGATCTCACCATGCTTCACATCGCCTTGCAAAAAGCCTTCGATAAGCTACATATTCTGCTCCAATCCCGGCTGCTGCTCACCCTGGCCACCGCCTTTTGTCTGGGATTGCTGGTCAGCTATTCTCTGGATCTGGACGCCAAACCAATCGCCATCACAACAGCAATTCTGCTGAGCATCACCCTCCTGTGTCAGCTAAGTGGCAGATATCCCAAAGCCGCCATCGGCTCCCTGCTGCTGTATGCAGCCTGCATCGGCTTATTTTTAGGGCTGACCGCCCAAAAACAGTTGCAAGCCTTTTCACCCCAAACGGGGCAAACGGTCACCGTGGAAGGCAAACTCATCGGCAACCCTTTATATGGAGCGGCAGACAAAAAAACCCGGTTACTGCTGGAGGTATCCTCCGTCAACGGCGACCCTTATCAAGGCGCTGCCCTTTATGTTTATGCCGATTTGCAAGGGACTATACCCCCAAACAGCCTGTTGCGGGCCTGCGGCACCATCGTGGACCCGGAACCCGCAAGCAATCAAAACGCCTTTGATTACCGCCAATACCTGCGTCGGCAGGGCGTCGCCGCCAGCCTGTACGCTGAAGAGGTGGATGGCCTGACCCTGCTGCAAAAAAGCTCCGGCTTTTCCTTTTGGGCCGTGGGCGGCTTCTTGACCCAAAAGCTCAATCTGGCTCTGGCCTATCTGCCGGAGGATACGGCAGCATTGGTCAAGGGGGTGTTTTTGGGCGATAAAACCGGGCTGGATTATCAAACCAAGCAATCCCTGTCCTTATCCGGTTCCCTCCATGCCTTTGCCGTATCCGGCCTGCATGTGGGCTTTATCGTGGCCTTGGGCTGTGCCTTGGCAGGCAGCGCCTACCGCCGCCGCTGGCTGCGTCTGATCCTTTCTTTGGCACTGCTAGCGCTCTACCTTTCCATGACCGGCCCGGTGCCCTCGGTGCTGCGGGCAGCCATCATGGCGGCCACCCTGCTGCTGGGCCAAGCCCTGCTGCAAAAAGCGGACGGCTTGACCTCCCTTGCCATCGCTGCCCTGCTCTGTCTGATCTATAAGCCGCTATGGCTTACCGACGCCGGGTTTCTGCTCTCCTTTGGGGCGGCGGCTTCCCTGCTGTTGCTGCTGCCTACCCTGCAAAAGCTGCTGCCACCCCTGCCCAAGCCGATCTTCGATACCGTATCGGTCAGTATGACCGCCTCTTTAGGGGTAACGCCGCTAATCAGCTATTATTTCTATCATATCACCTGGCTGGGCTGGCTCCTTTCCCCGTTGGTGATCGTGGCCGCCGGGGTCACCGTGGTCACCGCCTTTTGTTCCACGCTGCTGGCTTGCTTTTCCCCCGCCATCGCCGCCTGGCCGCTGACTGCCGCCGGCTGGCTGATGGGCTTTACCGCCGATGCCGCAGATTGGTTTTGCACTCTACCGGCGATTTTTTCGCTCAGCGGCGCGGTAGCCCTGCCGTTGGTAGCAGGCTTTTATCTGCTACTGCTGGCAGTACCGCCCTTGGTCAACCGGGGCTTGCGCAAACTTGCTGTTTCCCTGCTGCTCACTCTGATCTGCGCCTTGGCGCTGCTGCCGTCGCTGCTGGCGCCGGTACAGACCCAATCCTTTCCCCTGCAAACCCCATTGACCCAGGTCACCTTTTTGGATGTTGGTCAAGGAGATTGCGCCCTGGTGCAGCTCCCCCAGGGCGCCGTTCTGCTGATCGACGGCGGCGGCAAAGAAAACTCCCCCGGCAGCGTGGGCGAAAATATCTTGCTCCCTTATTTGAAAAGCCAAAAGATCGACCACATCGACCTGATGATCAATAGCCATCCTCATAGCGATCATCTGGATGGCCTGCTGACCGTTTTGGATCAACTGCCGGTAACGGTATTGCTTTGCGCCCAAGCCGCGCCTGATACGGCACAGCAACAATTGCTGCTGGACAAAGCCGCCAAGCAAGGCACGGAAGTGCTCTATCTGGCGGCAGGGGATCGCTATACGGTAGAGGACGCCTTGCTCCAGGTCTACAGCCCCCCTGCCGACAGCAGCTGGGAGCAGGATATCAACGGCGGCTCCCTGCTTTTTGAGCTAAGCATCGGTAAGATCGACTTTCTGTTTACCGGTGATGCGGAAGCCCCGGAGCTGCGCCAGGCAGCGGAGCTTTACGATCTGGAAGCAGAAATCGTCAAACTGCCCCACCATGGCAGCGCCGATGGCTATGCGGAAGAATTTTATGAGGATACCCAAGCCAAAACCGCAATTATCTCCGTGGGAGAAAACAACCGCTACGGCCACCCCACCGACCGGGTGCTAGCATACTGGCAAGAGCATGGCCAAGTATACCGCACCGACCAAAACGGCGCCGTCAATATCTGTACCGATGGACAAACCTATACCGTCCAATGCTACAGCGATCCCCCATAGGCAGGTTGTTTTCACCAAAGATATTGACAAAAAACACCTTATCGCCTATTCTTATTCTATATTGCAAATGCTTCGTTCAACACAAGGAGGTACTGCTATGAGCTGGCTACAAGTATCTGAATCCCATCCCGCCCCGGAAGCCGCTCCGGCCAAAATCTGCTTTTGCCGGGAATGTGGCGCGGCATTACCCCCAGACGCTCTGTTTTGCCGCCATTGCGGCACCAAAATCGTAGATACGGAACAGCAAATACCAACCGCAGGGCAGCAGCCCTCCATAGAAACAGCAGCAACAGCAGAAACGTGGTCAAACAATCTACCGCCCATCCCGCCGGTAACCGTCAAATATTATCATGCCGAGCCAAATCCCAGCTTGTTCAGGCAAAAGCCCCTGCTGTTCCTTGGCGGCGGCTTGTTGCTTTGCCTGGTGCTGGTGATCGGCATTTTAATCGGCCGCAGCAGCGGCGACGTTTCTCCCTTGCCCGTCACGGCCCAAGAGCCGCTGACGCAGGAAGACATGCCAGAAGAGAACGCCCCTGCGCCAAAGGACGATACCACCCAGAATCCCAATGAAAACACCGAAACCACGCCAGACACAGAAAACGCACCAGACGCAAAAGACATTATCAGTCAGGTAGCGAAGGAAGTGCAAAAACAGGACGAAACACCGCCAACCGCCAATGAAAGCAGCAGCGGCAGCGGCAAAAGTAGTAGTAGTAGTAGCAGCAACAAAAGCAGCAGCAAAAGCAACAGCAGCAAAAGCAGCACCAATACCGCAAAAGCCCCTGCCATCACCGTCACCGTCTCTCATACCAATATCAACCTGAAAGTGGGGGAAGAAATCACTGTCATCGGCACCCACAATGTACCCTGGATTCGCTTATATCTGCAAGGAAATGGAGATGAGGTTGGAGAAATAAGGGGGGTTTTTTCTTGGGCACACAAAGATTTTGAATATACCACCGAATTTTACATCACCGCCCGTGAACCGGGGCAAAACATCTTTTATCTCTATGCCATCGACGAAAATCAAGTCGTTTATGCCTCTGAAAAAGTCACCATCACCGTTACCGAATAATGTACGCCTACCACAAATACATACCAAAAAAGCGCTGCCGCAAAAAACGGCAACGCTTTTTTACTCTCCGCCAAACAATTTGCTATTTTACGACAATATTGACCAGACGGCCGGGGATGGCAACCACCTTCACCGGCTTTTTCCCATCCAGCCATTGGGGATATTCCGCTTGCTGCTGGGTCAGCGCGGTCAGCCCTGCCGCATCCAACTCAGCCGGCACCGTCAAACGGCCTCTGATCTTGCCGTTCACCTGCACCACGATTTCCACGCTTTCCAGCACCAAGGCCGCCGGATCATAGACAGGCCACTGCTGCTGATGCACGCTGCCCTCATTGCCCATAAACTGCCACAGCTCCTCGGCGATATGAGGCGCAAAGGGAGAAAGCAGCAACAGCAATTGCCGGGCGCTTTCCGCCAGCAAAGCCTGATTGGGCTGGGGGCTGTCCAAATATTCGTACATGCCATTGACCGTTTCCATAATCGAGGAAATGGCGGTATTGAACTGGAAGCGCTGGGAAATGTCGTCGGTCACCTTTTTCACCGTACCATGGGCAATGCGGCGCAGCTCTTTATCGGCAGCGTTCAGCTGGGCAGGGGCAGCCGCTTTTTCCATATCGGCAATGGTGGTCACCAACCGCCATACCCGGTTGAGGAAGCGATAGCAGCCCTCTACAGCGGTATCATTCCATTCCAGATCCCGTTCCGGGGGTGCGGCAAACAAAATAAACATGCGGGCGGTATCCGCTCCGTACTTTTTGATGATTTCCTCCGGGCTGACCACATTGCCCTTGGTTTTGCTCATCTTGGTGCCTTCTTTTAAGACCATCCCCTGGGTCAGCAGGTTGGTAAAAGGCTCGTCCACAGCAGTCAACCCCAGATCATAAAAGACCTTGGTGAAAAAGCGAGCATACATCAAGTGCAAAATGGCATGCTCCACCCCGCCGATATACTGATCCACCGGCATCCAAT
>CAYOVS010000006.1:0-1450 GCA_964407445.1 uncultured Peptococcaceae bacterium | reverse complement strand
GATTGGGATCGTGGGCGTCGCAATAGCGCATAAAATACCAGGAGGAGCAAACAAAGGTATCCATGGTATCCATCTCTCTGGTAGCGGGGCCACCGCAAATGGGGCAGGTAGTCTTGCCAAAGGTGGGGCTAGTTTTCAGCGGGCTTTCGCCGGTAGGCTTAAACTCCACATCGGTAGGCAGCAACACCGGCAATTGTTCCTCCGGCACCAGCACCTCGCCGCATTTTTCGCAGTAGACAATGGGGATAGGCGCACCCCAATACCGCTGGCGGGAAATCAGCCAATCCCGCAAGCGATAGTTGACCACCCGTTTGCCCATGCCCTTTTCCTCAAAATAGTCGGCCATTTGCTTTTTGGCCTCCGGGGTGGCCAAGCCGCTAAACTGGCCGGAATTGACCGCTACCCCATCATACCCTTCATACGCCTGGGTAAAGGTGCTGCCGTCCCAATCCGGAGCAGCCACCACCGGCAGGATCTTATGGTTATATTTTTTGGCAAAATCGAAATCCCGCTGGTCGTGGGCAGGTACACCCATCACCGCACCGGTGCCGTACTCATACAGCACATAGTTGGTGATCCAAATCGGCACCTTGTCGCCGGTAACCGGGTTGATGGCATAGGCGCCGATAAACATGCCTTCTTTTTCCAGCTCAGAGCTGGTACGATCAATATTGGAAAGCTTGCTGACCTTGCGGATAAATTCCTTCACCGGGGCTTCGTATGCGGTGCCCCGGGTCAGTTGCAGCACCATGGGATGCTCCGGCGCCAGCACCATATAGGTAACGCCAAACACGGTATCATGCCGGGTGGTAAATACCGGCAAGGGCTCGCCGCTTTCGGCAGTAAAATACAGCTCCATGCCCTCGCTGCGCCCAATCCAGTTTTCCTGCATGGTCTTGACCTTTTCCGGCCAACCGGGCAGCTTGACCAAATCATCCAGCAACCGTTGGGCATATGCGGTGATTTTAAAGAACCACTGCTCCAAATCCTTCTTTTCCACCAAACTGTCGCAACGCTCGCAATGCCCATCCACCACCTGCTCGTTGGCCAGCACGGTAGCGCAGGAGGGGCACCAGTTCACCGCCGCTTTTTTCTTGTAGGCCAAACCCGCCTTGTAAAGCTGGGTAAACAGCCATTGTGTCCATTTATAGTATTCCGGCAGGCAGGTGCCTTCCTCCCGGGACCAGTCGTAGCTCAATCCCAGGGTTTGCAGCTGCTGCCGCATATTTGCGATATTTTCTCTAGTCCAGGGATCGGGAGCCACCCCATGCTTAATCGCGGCGTTTTCCGCAGGCAGACCGAAAGCGTCCCAGCCCATAGGATGCAGCACATTTTTACCTTGCATCGTATAATAACGGGCCAGCACATCGCCGATGGAATAATTGCGAACATGTCCCATATGCAGCTTGCCGGAAGGATAGGGGAACATCTCCAACAAATAGAATTTTTC
>CAYOVS010000005.1:0-21109 GCA_964407445.1 uncultured Peptococcaceae bacterium | reverse complement strand
GGTGGGCAATATGGTGTCGCCGCTGCTGTATACAGCGGAAAGCGTGGGCTCCCTGCGGCAATATGCCGCGTTTGGACAGCCGGTGGCCATTTGCTGCTGCTCTCTGCCCGGTTTGACCAGCCCCATCACCTTGGGTGGCACTTTGGTGCAGAACAATGCCGAAATTTTGGCCGGCATCGTCTACGCCCAGCTGCTTTGCCCCGGTTTGCCGCTGATTTACGGCAACAGCACCATGGGTGTGAATATGCGGGAAGCCAATGCCTCCTGCGGCGCTTTTGAAACCAGCCAGCTGATCCCCTATACCCGGGCTTTGGCCGATTTGTATAAGCTGCCCTGCCGGGTGACCGGATCTCTCACCGACGCCAAAAATATCGATTATGATGCAGGCGGCGAATCGGTGACCGGGATGATCTACAGTTTGGAAAATGCTGTGGACTTTATATTCCACAGCACCGGCGGTTTGGACGGCTTGACCGGCTTTAGCTTTGCCAAATATTTGCTGGATGAAGAATATATTGTCCGTTTGCTGCATGGCGGGGCTAGAGATATGCTGTCCGGCCTGGAGGAATCCATGGAGGATATGGGCGATCTGCCTGCAAAAGGCGGCGGTTATCTGACCGCGATGCAAACCATGCTGGAATTTCGAGAGGAACATTGTGATTTGGTGTTGACCAACCGGGAGCGGCTGGAAAAATGGCAGGACGCAGGCTCTCCCTCTTTGGAGGAAAAAGCCGCCGCCGTGCTGCAAAAGCGGGTAGAGGAATACCAACAGCCCCAGCTTACGCCGGAGCAGGATGCGGTTCTATTGCCCCATATCACCTTATAAGTCAAGTTTGCGAACCGGTAAATCGGTGGCAGGGTTGCCGCCGCCTGTTTTACGGAGGTGTAAATGAATCTGGATCTGTATCAACAAGCGGCGGCAGCCATTGCCCCCTATAGCCCGGCCTTTGGCGTAAATGTGGCGGTATTGACGGCGGATGGCAGTCCGGCGGTGTGTTTTGGTGCGCCTTGTCAATATTGCCTGTTGTTTCAGCAGCATATGGGGGAATATTGCAGTTGTCAAAGCGTCCACAGCCAGGCTGGACACTTTGCGGCAAATTTTGGGGATTGCTATTTTTATTTTTGTTCCGCAGGGATGGTGCATTTTGCGGTGGCCTTGGCAGAAAACGGTCACTGCGTGGGTAGTGTTTCCGTAGGGCCGCTGAAACTGGAATGGTCTGACGAGGCGGTGGTGGATAGCGTTTGCCAGAAATATAACCTAACCGCCCAGGATAAACCGGCTTTGTTGACTGCCTTGAATGATGTGCCGCTGTTCGAACCAAAAAAAGTGCATTTTATGGGCAAATTGTTGTTTAATATGATTTATCAGCTGTTGGAAAATGAAGACAAGCTGGCTTTGCAGCAAAAAGGGGAAGCTGCCCGCCAGCAAGCGCAAATCGGCAAAAGCATCAAGGATGTATCCCAAGAGGTCAACCTGGTTTCTTTGCAATTGGCGCAGGAGCGCAAGCTGACCGATTGCCTGATCCGTGGCGATATCGAAGGTGCGCAGCAGCAGCTAAACGATGTAATCGGCCGCTTGTATTTTTCTTTGGGCAATAATCAGGAGCTGATCAAAATTCGCATGGCGGAGCTGATGGGTTTGCTTTCCCGGGTGGCCATCCAAACCGGCTCTGACCCGGCGGCGGTGCATAGTATGGTGGATGAGTTTCAGCGCAGCATGGTGGGCTCCGATGATTTGGCGGCCATGTCCCAGGCGTTGGCCCAGGTGTTGCGGCGCTTTATTGATCTGGCCCGCAGCAGCACCTCGGAAGGATTGATCGAAATGAGTCGGGGCTATATTGAGCGAAATTTGCATACCCGGGTTACCATGGAGGACGCCGCCCGCTATGTGGCTTTGAGCCCTGCCTATTTTTCACGCTTGTTTAAAGAAAAAACCGGCAAAACCTTTTCCCTGTATGTTAACGAGCGCCGCATTGAGCAAGCCAAGCGCTTGCTGCGCAAAAGCGAGCTGTCCTTGGCGGAAATTGCCCAGCAGCTGGGGTTTGAAAATCAGCAGTATTTCTCGCGGGTGTTTAAAAAATATACCGGTTCTACACCCGGTCAATATCGAACGGAGGGGCTGCATTGAGTTGTCGGCGGCATTGCTTTTGGCGGTGCTGCCGATGCTGTGTATCTGGGGTTGGAAAAACGGGTGAGGATACGAGGAGGCTGTGTATGACCTGCAAATCGGATATAGAAATTGCACAGGCAACGCCGCTGAAACATATTTGTCGGATCGGCGAGCAGGCGGGAATCCCGGAAGAATACTTGTACCAATATGGCAACGATAAAGCGAAGGTGGATACCGCGCTGCTGATAGACAGAAAAGACCGACCCAATGGCAAGCTGGTGCTGGTAACGGCGATTACGCCAACCCCTGCCGGCGAGGGCAAAACCACCACAACGGTGGGGCTGACCGATGCGCTGTGCCGGTTGGGCAAGAGGGCGGTGGGAGTCTTGCGAGAGCCCTCTTTGGGGCCGGTGTTTGGCGTAAAGGGCGGCGCAGCTGGCGGAGGCTATGCGCAGGTGGTACCGATGGAAGATATCAACCTGCATTTTACCGGGGATTTCAATGCGATTGCCGCAGCCAACAATCTTTTGGCCGCGCTGGTGGATAATCATCTGTTCCAAGGCAACCCACTGGGGTTGGATGTGCGGCGGATTACCTGGCGGCGCTGCATGGATATGAATGACCGGCAGCTGCGCAATATTACCTGCGGTTTAGGTGGCAGAGGAGCCGGGGTGCCCCGGGAGGACGGTTTTGATATTACTGCGGCCTCCGAGGTGATGGCCATTCTTTGCCTGTCGGAAGATCTGGCTGATATGAAGCACCGTTTGGGGCGGATCATCGTTGGCTACACCCGGGAGGATCAGCCGGTAACCTGTGGTCAGCTAAAAGCGGAAGGGGCAATGGCGGCTCTGCTCAAGGATGCGATCAAGCCCAATTTGGTGCAAACTTTGGAACATCATCCGGTTTTAATCCATGGTGGGCCGTTTGCCAATATCGCCCATGGCTGCAACAGCGTCGTTGCTACCAGAATGGCGTTGAAGCTAGGAGAATATGCGGTGACTGAGGCTGGCTTTGGCGCAGATCTGGGTGCGGAAAAGTTTGTGGATATCAAATGCCGTATGGCCGGTTTGCAGCCGGATGCGGTGGTGATCGTAGCCACGGTGCGGGCCTTAAAGCATCACGGCGGTGCGGCCAAGGGCACGCTGGGGCAGGAAAACAGGGAGGCCTTGGCCAAAGGTCTGCCCAATCTGCTGCGGCATGTGGAAAACATTACCCAAGTGTTTGGGCTGCCTGCGGTGGTGGCGTTGAACCGCTTTGCTGAAGATACCCCGGCGGAATTGGCCTATATCAGCGATCAGTGCGCAGCGCTTGGGGTCAAGGTGGTTCTTTCTCAGGTTTGGCAGCAGGGCGGCGCCGGCGGTACGGATTTGGCCGCAGAAGTGATTCGCCTGTGTGATGCGCCTAAGACAGTTCATTTTGCCTATGATTTGCAGCAATCTATTGCTGATAAGCTGACGGCAATCGCCTGCAAAATTTACCGGGCGGACGGGGTGGAGCTGAGCGAAGCAGCTGGCAAACAGGCGGAGCAGCTTACGGCTCTGGGCTTTGGCGGGCTGCCGGTCTGCATGGCCAAGACCCAATACAGCTTTAGCGATGACCCTAAGCTTTTGGGTGCGCCTACCGGGTTCACCATCCAGGCGCGCAGCATCAAGGTTGCGGCGGGAGCCGGCTTTTTGGTTGCGGCCACCGGGGATATTATGACCATGCCTGGGCTGCCCCGAATTCCCGCGGCAGAGAATATTGATGTGGACGGCAACGGGGTGATTTGCGGGCTGTTTTAAAAGGGTTGTTTTTGTACTTGTATAATTTTTTGAGATGCGCTATAATGGCTCTATCGCTTTAAATGGCGAAATTTGTTGCTTGAAAAAGGAATCCATATGCAATCCAACATCAAAAAAGGCTTACTGGCCGGGATCATTGCCAATGTGATCTTTGGCGTAAGCTATATGGCAATCAAGATCGTTTTCAATAATGGGATGACCTTTGCCGGGCTGTTGTTTTGGCGGATGGTGATTGCAATAGCGATTCTCTGGGCGCTGTTGCATTTTGTGATCCGCAAAAATACCCTTACCTTCAAACGCTGGCTGAAGCTGCTGCCTTTGGCTATCTGCGATCCTATTTTATATTATATCGGCGAGAGCATCGGCGTAGCAAAAACCGGCGCAGCCATCAGCGGCACGATCATTGCGATGATCCCTATTGCCGCCTTGCTGGCTTCCCGGATCTTTTTGGGGGAAAAGCACACGGCGCTACAAATTATGGCGGTGCTGCTGTCGGTCAGCGGCGTGGTGCTGATTGCCTTTAGCGGGGGTGAGGAGGGCTTTACCGCTGCCCCCTCCGGCTATCTTTGTTTGTTGGTGGCCTTGCTTTCCGCGGCGGCTTATCAGGTGCTGCTGCGGTTAAAGGGAGAAGGCTATTCCGCCGCAGAGGTGACTTTGGGCATTTCCCTGTATGGAACAATTTTTTATGGTGGGTATGCCTTGATCGAAGCCGCCGTTACCCAGGATTTCTATCGTTTGTTTTTGTTGCCCTTTGATTGCCCGCTGGTGCTGGTGATGATTTTATCTTTGGCCGTGGGCAGCTCTGTGATTGCCTTTTTGCTGTTTAATTATTGTATTGTGACCATTGGCCCTACTCGTTGCAGCGCTTTGGCAGGGATTATGACGGTCACCAGCATTCTTTGCGGTGTGCTGATCCTCAAAGAAAGTTTAACGCCGCCCCAATTGATTGGAGCGGCGATGGTGATTTGCGGTGCTTGGGCCGCCAATCGGTTTGTGGCGCCGGTGATTACCCAGCCTCAATCGGCGGAAGGCTAAGAAACACGGCTGTTGTTTTCGGGCAAAAGGCTTTTTATTCCGTCTTTTGCTGGTTTTTGGCGGCAGTGGCCTTTTCTTTGGCGGTGGAGTAGAACAGCAGCAGCAGGATTGCTACCACGGAGGCGATGGCGGCCGTGAGATAGACATTGCGGAAGCCTTGGTTCAGGGTATCCTGAAACATTCGTTCAATGAGGGATTGCCGTTCTTCTACCGCTTGCAGATAGTTGGTCTGGGCTGTGTCAAAGGCGCTTGGTACGGAATCCCGCAGCGCAACCATTTTGGTTTGCAGCACGTTCATGTCCAGGACAGCCACATCCATTTCGCCCATAGCATCCGCCATTTCCAATCGGTCGGACAAGGCCTCCTCAATGGAAAGCTTCAACTCTCCTTGGGCAGTATGCAAATCCTTTATCATGTTTTCCAAATCGGTCAAACTGCTAATGTCCGCCAAATCCTCCAATACGGAAGCGGGCATTTTTTGTTTGGCGTCTTCGGGGATAAAATCAGTAAATTTCATCGAAGAGGGGATGCGGCCTTGGGATAATGCCTGCAAGGTGGTTTCCGTATCCGCTAATTGTTCTCTGGCCGATTGCTGGGCGTGGATGGCGGAGGCCAGATCTGCATCCAGCTTGCTTAGCTCGCTGACTTGCCGCACCTTGGCCAGCTCCTCCAGCACTTCGTCGGGCATAGCCGCCTTGGCGTCTTCGGGGATAAAATCGGTGAGCTGCATATCGTCGGGGATATTGCCCTGGGATAGCTGCTGCAGCATGACCACCATGTCTTCCATCTGCACCAAAGCGTCCTCTTGGGCAGATACCGCATTGCGCAGATCTTTGCCCATGGCTTTCAGCTCGCCCACGGAGCGAACATCTGCCAATTGATCCAGCACATCCTCGGGCATGGCGGAGGTGGCTTCCTCGGGGATAAAATCGGTGAGCTTCATCCCGGAAGGGATATCGCCATCAGAGAGACTTTGCAGCATTTCCGCCAGATTTTCAAACTGGTCAAGGGCGTTTTCCTGAACGGAAAGTGCGCTGGTGAGGCCGCTGATCTGTCCCTGTAAGGCCCCCATAGAGGTGATTTGGGAGAGCTGCCCCAAAACGGCGGGGGGTATTTGCGCCAATACCGGCTCTGGCAGCAGATCGGCAGCGGTTTGCCCTTCCGGGATTTCGCTGATCCCCGCTTCCGTCAGTAGATCCCACAAATCGGTCAACTGGTTTAAGCCGCTTTGCATCCCGCTGATGGCCCCGTTCAAAGCTTGGATCTGGCTGTTTAATCCGTCCAGACTGTCTACCCCTTGCAGAAGCGACAACACCTGCTGGGGCATGGCGTTTTGCGCTGCCTGGGGGATAAAGCTGAGAATGGTCATGCCTTGAGGCAGATTGCCGCCGCGGAAGCCGTTGAGCATTTCTACCGCATCCGCCAATTGTTCTTCCGCTGTGGTCATGGAGTCAATCGCGTCTTCCAGGGAGCGGATTTGCTTTTTCAGCGAGCTGATGGAGTTGACATCCTCCAGCATTTCCGTCACTTGCTCCGGCATTTCTTCCTGTACCTCTGCGGGGATAAAATCCAGCGCGGTCATCTCCTTGGGGAAGCCGCCGCCCTGAAATCCGTTGAGCATTTCTTCTGCGTCTGCCAACTGTCCCCGGGCGTCGTTCATGGAGACCATTGCCCCGTCCAAATCGGCAATTTGTCCCTGCAACCCGGCCAGAGAGGTGACCTTGGCCAAATCCTCCAATACCTGTTCCGGGATATCATCCTGCACATCCTCTGGGATAAAATCCATTAGGGTCATATCCTTGGGGAAGCCGCCCCCCAGAAACCCCCGGAGCATTTCGGCTGCGTCTGCAAGCTGCGCTTGCGCGTCTTTTTGGGCAGTAATGGCGGTGCGCATCCCGTTGATGCCTTCACTGATGCCGTCATAGCCCTCCTGCATTTCCGCAACGGCATCCTTGATTTCCAGCATGCCTTGACCCACACCGTCAATACCCTGATTGACCCCGTCGTCGATCTTGGTCACAATCTCCGGCAGCATATCGCCAAACATCCGGGTAACCAGGGTTTTGGTATTGGCCACAATGGTGGTTACGTCGCTGTCCTGCATCAAAGCCAGCAAGTCCTCCGGCATTTCATAATCGCTGTCACCGGCCATGTCAATATCCATAGAGGTCATCTCGGTCAGATCCGGCATATCCATATCGGCAAATTGATCCGCCATATCCGGGTCGGCTTTCAGCCGGTTGATCTCATCGGTGATGTCCTGGGAATAGGCCAGAGCAGGCATATTGACCTGATCCGGTAGCACCTCCATAATGTTATCCTGTACCGCTAGCCCGGCATGGGCGATGAAGCCGATCATCACCGCAGGCGCGATGGCGGTGCCAATGGAGCGCACCAGAGACATGGTGGCCAGGGAAGAATTGGATTGCCTTTCATCGGTATTGGCCAGCATAATGTAGTTTAAAGGGGTGCCCATGGTAAAGCCCATGCCCAAGCCAATCAAAATCAGGCCGATGACTACCGTGAGCAGATTCGGATAAGCTGTGGTGATAAACACCAAAAATAGGGAGCCTGCGACGGAAAAAAGGAAGCCAAAGCCTAAGATCACCTTGGCGCCAAATTTGTCGATCAGCTTGCCGGAAACCGGCGCGCCTGCTCCGGCAAACAGGCCCAGAATGATCACCAGATACCCGCCGCTGCCGGTGGCAATTTTTAAGGCGTTTTCGGAAAATTGGGGGACGAAGATCATCCCCATCATCACAAAGCCGCTGACGAAGGAGATTATCAGGGCAATCACAATATTGCGGTCGGTAAAGTACCCCAGATTGATCACCGGGTCTGCCGCTTTCTTTTCAATAAGGATGAATACCGGCAGCAGGAAGATAAACAGCAACAGGAAGGGGTAGACGTTGGTATTGCCGATGGTCTCGCCAAAAGCAAAGAAATCCAGATTTTTGAGGCCGTATAGCAGGGAAAGAATCATTGCCGTAAGGGTGCAGATGCCCAAACCATCGATTTTAGCGGTCTGCTCCGCTTTATTGTTGGGCAGGGTAAGAAATCCGGCCAGCAGAATAAAGGCGGTGATCGGCACGTTGATATAAAAGATGTAGGACCAGTGGTTTACGCCGAAAATATCCATAATGGCGCTGCCGGCAGAGGAGCCGAACACATTGGCGATGCCGTAAACGCCGCCCACCAGCCCCAGCGCCATGCCACGCTTTTCCGGCGGAAAGCTGGTGCCAAACTCCGCTGTGGCAACCGGCAGGATGCCGCCGCCGCCCAAAGCCTGTACCGCCCGGGCCAGGATCAGCAGGGGAAAGCCGCCAAAGCTTTCCGATAGTCCGCAGAACAGAGAGCCTGTGCCAAACAGGGTGATGCTGAACAAATATACATATTTGCGGCCAAAAGTATCCGCCAGCTTGCCCATGATGGGGATGCTGGCCGCATAGGCCAAGGTGTAAATGGTAATCATCCAAATCCCGGTGGTGGCGTCCACCCCCAGGCTGCTTTGGATCACCGTTCTGGCCGGGGTAACGATACCGGTGTCGATGGCGCCCATAAAGATACCGGCCAGATAGATCACCATGATCAAAGCAATATTTTGTTTTTTGCTCTTTGCTTTCTTCATAGAAACATACGTCCTTTGCCGCTTATTTTCGATTATTGGTACTGGTAGCCATGGCACGGGCGTTTTCCGCCATTTGCTCCATAGCCTGTTTGACCACCTCCGGGTTTTCCACCTGTTCCAGCAGGCCGGTGGTCCATTGGCGGAGTATGGCGATGAGCTGTGGCTTAAACGCCTGTGCTTTTTCGGTGAGGGTGAAAAGATAGGAGCGATTATCCAGCGGATTGGCTTCCCGCAGCACATAGCCTTTGCTTTCCAGAGCCTGCATGGTGCGGGTCATCACGCTTTTATCGTAGTGCAGCTCTTCCACCAGTTGATCCTGGGTCTTGCCGGGAAGATCCTGATGAATGGCGCGCAGTAGCTCGTCGCTGACCTGCTGGGATTGACCGTAGAGCATTAACAGCGCCATGGCCTCCGCCGTGTTTAATCCATATTTCTTTAAAGCGTTCTTGAAAAATAGCTTAAAATATTTGTTGGCGATAGAAATATTCCGGCCAATAGAGGCATATTGCAGCATTTGGCTCATCTCCGTTTCTTATGGATAGGGGTGGCCTGCCAAGCGGGCTTCCTCCTATAATACCGGCAACGGTACCCATTATAGCAAAAAGTAGTTGCAAAAGCAACTACTTTGCAATATTTCTTTTTGACCGCTGGAAAAGAAAAAGAGCTGCCGCGTGTTGCGACAGCTCAAAAAAGCCGGTGAAGCAAAGGAATTTTCGTTGTCAGCCTTTTAGCAGCTCCTGTAGCAGGCTGGCCAATTGGGCATCCATAGTTTCGTTGGAAAATTGGCAGGTGCCAACTGTATGATGGCCGCCGCCGCCGTATTTCAGCATCAAGCTGCCCACGTCCAAGGTTGCGGTGCGGTTGAGCACGGAATAGCCCACGGCGCAGCTACAGCCCTGCCCACCTTTGCCGCTGACGATCCAGGCAGAAAGGTTTTGCTCCGGGTAGAGACTGTAGATCAAAAAGCGGTTGCCGGAATAGATGGGGTCAACCCCCCTTAGATCGCTGATAATCAGGTCTTTTTCCACCCGGGTGTATGCTTTTACCATTTCTTGAAATTTTTTGTTTTGTTCCCAGTAGATTTCTATCCGCTCTTGCACGTCCGGCAGCGCCAAAATCTGCGCAATATCCATGGTGCGGCAGCAATCAATCAGCTTTTCCCTCAAAGCATAGTTGGAAATGGTAAAATTGCGCCACCGCCCCAAGCCGGTGCGGGGATCCATCAAAAAGCCCAGCAAAACCCAGTCCTTGGGGGCAAGAATTTCTTCTTTGGTCAATTGGGCGGAATCCACCTTGTCCACAGCCTCCATCATGGCCGCCGCATGGGGAAAGCGCTTGGCCCCGCCGTAATACTCGTAGATAATCCTGGCGCAAGAGGGGGTTTGACGGCTTTCCCCTTGGTACTGTCCCAGCAAGCTGTTCCGTTCCTGCTCGCTGGAATGGTGATCAAACCATAAGCCGCAGCCCGGCACATAAGGTACATTGGCCAGACAGTCGTTTTCGGTGATTTCCACCAAGCCATCCTGCAAATCCTTAGGATGGGCAAATTTCCAGCAATCAATAACCCCGGCTTCCTTTAATAAAGCGGCGCAAGCCAAACCGTCAAAATCAGATCTGGTGACCAGTCTCATTACAACATCTCCTATCTGTACAGTAGCCGAACCTCGTACCCTATTTTAACAAAAATAGGAGAGTTATGCAATAAATAGAAAAAAGAATGGATCTTGGGAAGCGCTACTTTCTTTGCTGTTTTATGGTGGTTTGCACCTTGTCCTGGCAATGGGTAAACTTTCGCTTATTTTTTCTCATTGGCGTTTGCCACATATGCTGTTGGGAATATTCGCTGTATCCGGAATGAGCGGTATGAGCTTTGGGCGGGAGAAGGGTTTTGCGATAGCATCCATTAAAAAGAGCAATAAAAAAGGAGCTGCAGCAGTTTTGCTACAGCTCCTTGACTTTTTTAGCTTTGCTTGGGTTGGGGAAGATGGGCGGTGATGGTGTGCATCAGATAGTTGGCGCAATCCAGCGTGGCAAAGAGGGGCGCGTCCGGGATCGGCTGCAATACCGGGTCTGCACAGGCCAGCACCGGGGCGGGGTAGGCTTCGCCTGCCTGCCAACCGGGATAGCTGCGGCAGGGGCAGCCGCCTTCGATTTCGGTCTCCAATACCGCCGCCAACATTTTGGCAATGGCCTCCGCCCGCAAACCGGCAGGCGCTGCCACGGCAGCATGGGCTTCCTGCACCCGGCGTTCACTGTTGACAAAGATGCCGTCCAGCTCAGCATAGGTGGGCAGGGGCAGCACCACGTCGGCTTTTTTGGCCGCCGCCGTCCAGTGGCTGTCCGCCACCAGCAAAAATTCCGGCGCTTTGCCGCTGAGCTTTACCTCCTCGCCAAAGAGCAGCAAGCCCTTGGCTCCCTTGGCCGCTTCCGCGCCCGCGGTAATCCCCAAGTCGGCCAGCACCTGGGAACCGGCCATTTGCCGTACCAGCACGATGCCGTTTCTGGGGCTGCCGATATGGCCGGTGACCACAGCCAGATCCGCTGCGGCTACTGCCGCCTCCGGGGTGATATCGGCGATATGATAGAGCAGCATCGCCCGTTTGGCTTCGCTGTATGTCTGTGCCAGCTCCTGGGCTGCCGCGCTGGGAGTCACCCCGGCCAGAGCTTCTTGTAATTGCGCAAGGCCTGCCGCCCCGGTTTTGCTTGTCGTCAAGGCAGCCTGTACCAGCTCCTTGAGGAAGGCGGTGCTGTCTGCAACCACGAGGATTTGCGCTTCCAGATTGGGTTTTACCGGTGTTTGCGCCAGCACGGTGATTTTGACGCCGCCTGCCGCTGCCTGCCGCAGCTTGCTCAGCAGCACCGGGTTGCCCAGCAGAGAAGTGCCCAGAATCAAAATCTGCTCAGTGGAAAGCAGCTCATCCATTCCGTTGGGGGAAGCGTCCACGCCTAAAACCTTGGCCAGACCGTTTTCCCGGTTGGCATAGCTGAATTGCTGGGCGTCAAACAGTTGCGCCAGCGCCTGAATGGCCGCTGCATCGTCCAGACATTGATTCTGGCCGATGGCGCAGGCCAGCTTTTCGCCGCGAATCTTGAGGCTTTCCAGCTTCTTGGCCGCATAGACGCAGGCTTCCTGCCAGGTGGTTTCGGTGAGCTTGCCGTTCTTTTTCAGCATCGGCGCGGTGATTCGCTCCGCCGATTGGATGAAGTTGACGCCAAAGCGGCCTTTGCCGCACATCACGCCGTTGTTGACGCCGCCTTGGTGCGGAACGGCCTTCAGCAGCAGATCCCCTTTGCTTTCCAGGGTGATGGCGCAGCCCAGAGAGCACATGCCGCAAACGGATGGGGTTTTTTCGGTGGCCAGCGGCACGGATTTTTTGCCAACTGCCCGTTCCCCCAATGCGCCGGTGGGGCAAACGCTGATGCATTCGCCGCAGGAGATGCAGGAGGTTTCTGCCAAAGAATCGCCCAATGCAGGCAAAACTACGGTTTTAAAGCCCCGGTCTACCAAACCCAGCGCGCCGGAGCCGATCATATCGGCGCAGACCCGCACACATAGGCTGCATAAGATGCATTTGTCCGGTTCCCGGACGATAAAGGGATGATTATCCCGGAAAGGATGTTTGAGCACGCTTTCCTGGAAGCGGGCCGGTTGTACCTGATATTGGTTGGCCATCCGGATCAGCTTGCATTCAAAATAGTCGTGGCAGCCGCATTCCAGACAGCGCGCCGCGTCTTTTTTGGCCTGCTCGGCGGTAAAGCCTTGGTTAAATTCCAGGAAGTTGTCTTTTCTTTCGTCGGCGGTCAGATGCGCCATTTGGGAGCGATGCTCCTTTTTGCGGTCAGCGAAATCTGCTGCGGTCAAATCGTCCCGTTCCACCACATAGGTGGGCTGATAGGCGATTTCTTTGCCATCCAGATATTGATTGATGGAGGTTACCGCCTTTTTGGCGTCGGCAATGGCTTCGATGGCGATGGAAGCGCCCTTATTCACGCAGTCGCCGATGGCAAATACCCCGGGCAAATTGGTGGCAAAGGTGTTTTCGTCAGCCACGATGGTTTGCCATTTGGTTTGGTCAACGCCTTCGATCCCTGCCGGGTCTACTCCTTGGCCGATGGCGGCGATCACCGTATCCACGTCCAAAATTTCTTCCGCGCCTGTGATGGGCATGGGACGGCGGCGGCCGGAAGCATCTGGTTCGCCCAGTTCCATCTTTTGCAGGCGGATTTTTTTCACCTGACCGTTTTTACCGGGCAAAATTTCCAGCGGATTGACCAGATATTGAAAAAGCACGCCCTCTTGCTCGGCTTCTTCGATCTCGATTTTTTCTGCCGGCATTTCGTCCTTGGTGCGACGGTAGATATTGTACACCTGCTCCGCGCCTAAACGCACCGCAGTGCGGCAAGCGTCCATAGCGGTATTGCCGCCGCCTACCACCGCCACCTTTTTGCCGATGGTCACCGGCTCGTTGGCTACCACCTGGCGCAGGAAGTGGATGCCGCCGTACACCCCCGGCAGCTCCTCGCCGGGGCAGCGCAGGCCGGAGCTGGTCCAAGCGCCAATAGCTACCAGCACCGCATCATATTCCTTTTGCAGGGAAGCGATGCTGTTATCCCGGCCGATTTTAACATTGTTGCGCAGAGTTACGCCCAAGGCAGCGATCAGGGCGATTTCTTTATCCAGCACAGCCTTGGGCAGACGGTATTCCGGGATGCCATAGCGCAGCATGCCGCCCATTTTGGGCGCTGCGTCAAATACTGTTACCTGATGCCCGGCCACTGCCAGATAGTAGGCGGCGGAAAGACCGCCGGGGCCGCCGCCGATCACGGCAACCTTGCAACCGCTTTCCGCTGCCTTTTGGGGCAGATAGGGCTGGGCGGCAGCCAAGTCGATATCCGCAGCGTAGCGCTTCAGATTGAGGATAGAGATAGGTTCTTCCACCAGCTTGCGGCGGCAGGCTGTTTCACAGGGATGGGGGCAGACCCGGCCGATGGAGGCGGGCAGGGGAATCTGATCCTTGATCAGTTTCAGTGCTTCTTCGTTGGCGCCGTTGGCGATCAGCCCCACATAGCCCTGACAATCGGTATGGGCGGGGCAGGCCAGCGCGCAGGGAGGACGGCAATCGCCCACATGGTTGGAGAGCAGCAGTTCCAGATTGGTCTTGCGGGATTCCCGCACCCGCTGGGTGTCGGTTTTGACGATCATGCCATCGGCAATCTGGGTGGCGCAGGCTCGGAACAGCTTGTTGGATCCTTCCATTTCTACTACGCATAAGCCGCAGGAGCCGTAAATTTCCATTCTTTGATCATAACATAAGGTGGGTATTTCAATGCCATTTTCCTGAGCGACCGCCAAAATGGTTTGCCCGGGGAAACCGCATACCTCTTTACCGTTGATATTCAGTCTGATTTTTTCCATGCTTATCACCCCTTACCCTTATTCTACCGCAATGGCGTTAAATTTGCAGGAAGCCTGACATTTACCGCATTTTACGCAAAGCTTGCCGTCGATGGTATGGGCTTGCTTTTTCTCGCCGGAGATGGCGCTTACCGGACAATTTTTGGCGCACAGGGTGCAGCCTTTGCATTTTTCCGGGTCGATGGTAAAGGTCAGCAGGCTGCGGCAGCTTTTGGCGGTGCATTTTTTGCGGTAAATATGATCCTCGTATTCATTGCGAAAATATTTGAGGGTGGTCAGCACCGGATTGGGCGCGGTTTGTCCCAGGGAGCACATGGAGCCGTCCTTGATCTTTTCCGCCAGCTCTTCCAGCAGCTCGATATCGCCTTCCCGACCTTCGCCTGCCACGATCCGGTTTAAAATCTCCAGCATCCGCTTGGTGCCGATACGGCAATAATTGCATTTGCCGCAGGATTCTTTCTCGGTGAAATCCAGGAAGAAACGAGCCATGTCCACCATGCAGGTGGAATCGTCCATCACCACCATGCCGCCAGAGCCGACGATAGCGCCGGTTTGAGGAATATGCTCATAGGTAACGGGGGTGTCGATCAGCGCGGCCGGCACGCAGCCGCCGGAGGGGCCGCCCAGCTGTACCGCTTTAAAGGTTCGGTCGTCCTTGATGCCGCCGCCGATATCATAGATGATTTCCTTGAGCGAACGTCCCATGGGGATTTCCACCAAACCGCCGTTTTTGATCTTGCCGGTAAGGGCAAAAACCTTGGTGCCTTTGGAAGCGCCCAAGCCCATTGCGGCAAAGGCCGCGCCGCCGTTTTCTAAAATCCACGGCACATTGGCAAAGGTTTCTACATTATTAATATTGGTGGGTTTTTGCCAATAGCCCTTTTGGGCGGGGAAGGGGGGTTTGAGTCGGGGCATGCCCCGTTCTCCTTCCAGAGAAGCGATCAGCGCCGTTTCCTCGCCGCAGACGAAAGCGCCTGCGCCGGCCTTGATCCGAATGTCAAAGGCATAGCCGCTGCCAAAGATATTTTTGCCCAAAAAGCCCTTTTGCCGGGCTTGGTCAATGGCGATATTCAGCCGCACGATGGCCAGAGGATATTCCGCCCGCACATAGATGATCCCTTCGCAGGCGCCGATGGCAAAACCGCCGATCAGCATCCCTTCCAGCACGGAATGGGGATCGCCTTCCAGTACGGAACGATCCATAAACGCTCCGGGATCGCCTTCGTCTGCGTTGCAGACCATGTATTTTTCCTTGCCCGGGGAGTGGAGTGCCGCGTTCCACTTAAACCAAGTGGGAAAACCTGCGCCGCCCCGCCCTCGCAGGCCGGATTCTTTGATAATTTCAATGATTTCTTTGGGGGTGCGTTCCGTAACGCATTTTTTGGCCGCTTGATAGCCGCCTTGGGCGATATATTCCTCGATATCTTCCGGGTTGATCTGGCCGCAATTGCGTAGGGCGATCCGTTTTTGCCGATTCAGCTTATCCTGATCGTCGGCGGACATCACATATTCGGCTGCCACATGGCCGTTTTTGATATGCTGCTGCCAAATTTCTTTGGCAATTTCGGCATTGACTTTCACATAAGTAGTCTTGGTTCCGTTGTCGTCCACCACGTCCACGATCGGTTCCAGATAGCAGGTGCCGATGCAGCCTGTTTTGCACAGCGGGACGGAGAGCTTATCTTCTTGGATCAGTTGGGCAAAAGCATCGTATACCTTGCCTGCCCCGGCAGCCACGCCGCAGCTTCCCTGGCCGATAATAATTTTCATCGCTTTCTCCCTCCTACGCCTGTTTTTTATAGTCAGCGAAAATGGCCTTGACTTTGTCTTTGGTCAGGGAGCCGTAGGTTTCGCCATTGATCATCATCACCGGAGATAAGCTGCAGCAACCCAGGCAGGCCACATGGTTTAAGGTAAACAGACCGTCCGCTGTGGTCTCGCCGTCTTTGATGCCCAGCTCATCAAAAACCGCTTCCGCAATCATTTTTGCGCCGTTAACATGGCAAGCGGTGCCTTGACACAGCAAAATTAAATATTTCCCTACCGGAGTAAAGCGAAATTGGGTGTAAAAGGTGGCTACGCCATAAATACGTGCAGGTTTGATGCCAACGCTGTCCGACACCCGCTCAATCACCTCACGGGGCAGATAGCCGTAAATGTCCTGCGCTTTTTGCAGGATTGTGATCAAACTGCCGACTGTACCCTGATATTGTTCTAACATTTTGTCCAACTGGGAAAAATCAAGTTGTTTTTCTTCCCCACAACATCCTTTTCCACAACTCATCTGCAACTCACACTCCTTCGCTGCTTATATTTGTTCCTATTCGAAAAGGCCCTGCCTCTAAACCACAATTTTGTATCCAAAGCCTTTATTTGCTGATTATATCAAAATATTACAAGTATATCAATATATATTGTGCGCGAATCCTTGGATTTGAGAAAAGCATTTGCAACAGTAAAGGCGTGCTACAGAACGGCTTTAAAACCGTTTTATAACACGCCTTACATAATTTGGGTTTCGTAGGGAAGATCGTTTGTAACAGTATCTATTTGCAGCGCAAATTTATGTAACAAACGGTTTGCCCCGGACGGTGCTGTCAAAGGATTGCTTTTTATTCGCCGTCAAACAGCGGTGTGCTAAAGTATCGCTCCGCCGTGTCGGGCAAAATGGTTACAACTGTTTTGCCTTTACCCAGCTTACGAGCCATTTGCAAAGCGGCGGCCACATTGGTGCCGCTGGAAATGCCGCACATCAGGCCTTCCAATCTGGCCAGATCTCTGGCGGTTTGCAGCGCCTCATCATCGGTTACAATATAGATATCATCATAAATGTCGGTATTAAGATTTTCCGGGATCAGGCCGTCGCCGATGCCCATTTGCAGGTGGGTGCCGATATTGCCGCCGGCTAAAATGGCCGCGTTTTCCGGCTCTACCGCCCAGATCACCACATCGGGATACATGGCCTTGAGCACCTCGCCCACGCCGGAGATGGTGCCGCCGGTGCCAACGCCGGAGCAAAAGCCGTGAATGGGGCCTGCTACCTGCTCCAAAATTTCCAATGCAGTATGGTGTTTGTGCACCAGCGGATTGGCTTTGTTGGTAAATTGCTGGGGCACATATACCTTGGGATTTTCCGCTGCCAGCCGCATGGCGGTGTTCAGGCATTCTTCGATGCAATCGCCGATATTGCCGTCGTCATGGATCAGCATCACTTCCGCGCCGTAATGCCGCACCAGCTTGCGCCGCTCCTCACTGACGGAATCGGGCATGATGATGATGGTGCGGTAGCCCCGTACCGCACCGATCAAGGCCAGTCCGATGCCTTGATTGCCGGAGGTGGGCTCCACGATAATCGTATCCTTGTCGATGATTCCCGCTTGCTCTGCGGCGTCGATCATATTCATGGCGGTGCGGGTTTTGATGGAACCGCCCACATTGAGCCCTTCGTATTTTACCAGCACTTGCGCGCTTTCGGGATCGGTCATCCTGTTTAAACGGATCATGGGAGTTTGCCCCATTGCTTCTAAAACATCATTGTATATCACTGGTATTCTCCTTTTTGTTTAAATCATAGCGCATTGCTATTATATAACGTTTGTCAGCCAATTGCAACAGTAAAAAAAATTCTTGCTCATGGTAAAACAGTATAGTATAATAAGATGTTATTTTTCAAAACGGACGAATAGAAAAGGGGGCAATCCTATGAGCGAACTCAAACCGATTATCTCAGCGGAGGATGTTGACTATGTTGCAAAACTGGCTCATTTGCAGTTTTCTCCCGAAGAAATGGAAGATTGCACGGCAAAGCTGGCATCCATATTGGATTATATGAAGGAATTGCAAAAAATTGACACCGCAGGCGTGGCTATTACCACCCATGTGCTGCCTTTGGAGAATGTTTTTCGGGAAGATGAGATCGGTCAGTGTTTACCCCAAGCTGTGGCTTTGGCCAATGCGCCGGCACAGCAGGAGGGCTACTTTAAGGTACCGAGAATTTTATAAGGAGAAAGCTGTATGATCACCGATATGACTTTGCGCGAGCTGGAACGCGCTCTTGACGCCAAGGAATGTTCCTCTGTGGAAGCTACCAAAGCCTATTTGCAGCGGATCGACCAATTGGAACCGCAGCTTGGCGCTTATATTACCGTAACGGCGGAGCAGGCTTTGGCACAGGCTGCTCAGTCCGACCAACGCCGCGCCCGGGGAGAAAAAAGTTCTCCCATTGATGGCATTCCCATGGCGGTAAAAGATATTATCTGCACGGAAGGCGTGACCACTACCTGTGCCTCCAAAATTTTGGCCAACTATTGCCCGCCCTATGACGGCACCTGCTGGAAAAAGCTAAAGCAGGGCGGCGCAGTGTTGCTGGGCAAATGCAATATGGACGAATTTGCCATGGGCTCCTCAACCGAAACCTCCGCCTTTGGGCTTACCCATAATCCTTTTGACTTGGACAAGGTGCCCGGCGGCTCTTCCGGCGGTTCCGCAGCGGCGGTTGCGGCGGATTTGGCTTGCTATACCTTGGGCACGGATACCGGCGGCAGCGTGCGGCAACCGGCGCATTTTTGCGGTGTGGTGGGTTTGAAGCCCACCTATGGCCGGATCTCCCGCTTTGGCGTGGTGCCCTATGCTTCTTCTTTGGATCAGGTGGGCATTTTGGCCAAAAATTGCCGGGATGCGGCGGCGGTGCTGGAGATGACCGCAGGAAAAGACCCCTTGGACAGCACTTCTTTTGCCGCACCGGTAGAGGATTACAGCGGGGCTTGCGGGCAGCCGGTGGCGGGAATGCGCATCGGCATCCCCCGGGAGTTTTTGAGCGAGGCGATTGCGCCTGCTATTCGCCGGGAGCTGCAATTGGCTGCTGAAAAGTTGGCCGACTTGGGCGCTGTTGTAGAGGAGGTTTCTTTGCCTCATACACAATACGCGCTGCCCGCCTATTATGTGCTGGCTTGCTCCGAGGCTTCCTCCAATCTGGCTCGTTATGACGGCACTCGCTATGGTTTGCGGGTAGAGCAGGGAACCGCAGAGGAAATGTTTGTGGCCAGCCGCAGTCAAGGCTTTGGCCCAGAGGTCAAGCGCCGGATCATGCTGGGCACCTATGCCCTGTCCTCCGGCTATTACGACGCCTATTATACGAAAACGTTGCAGGTGCGTACCCTGATCAAAGAGGATTATGACCGGATTTTTGCCCAAGGCTTTGATTGCCTGTTGACCCCGCCTGCGCCTACCACAGCTTTTGCTATCGGCGCCAATACCGATGATCCTTTGACCATGTATATGCAGGATGTTTGCACGGTGCCGGTCAATCTGGCCGGTTTGCCTGCTTTGGTGGTTCCGGTTGCCCTGCAGGAGGGCTTGCCTATCGGCTTGCAGCTGATCGGTGCTGCCTTTGGCGAAAGCAAGCTGTTTTCTGTAGGCGCCGCCGTCGAAAGCATCCGCCTGCTGCCGGCGTTATCGTTGTAAAGGAGTAGCACTATGACAGAATATCTAACTACGATCGGCCTGGAATTTCATGCCGAGCTGAAGACGAAAACTAAAATTTTTTGCTCCTGCCCTACCAAATTCAGCGATCAGCCTAATACCCAGGTTTGTCCCATTTGTCTGGGGCTGCCCGGGGTGCTGCCGGTGCTGAACAAGCATGCAGTAGAGCTGGCGGTGCGGGCAGGTTTGGCATTGAATTGCCATATTTCGCCGGTGAGTAAATTTGACCGCAAAAACTATTTCTATCCCGATTTGCCCAAGGGCTATCAGGTGACTCAATATCCGCTGCCCATTTGCAGGGATGGCTATATTTCGGTGACGGACGGAGCCGGGCAGGAGAAAAAAATCCGCATCAACCGCATCCATTTGGAGGAAGATGCCGGAAAGCTGGTGCATTCCGGGGATTCCATTGCCGATAGCAGCTATTCCTTGCCGGATTACAACCGGGCAGCCGTACCGTTGATCGAGATCGTCAGCGAGCCCGATATGGCCAGCGCTGATGAAGCCCGGGATTTTGGCGAAAAGCTGCGGCTGATTTTGGCCTATGCGGATGTTTCCGACGTCAAAATGGAACAGGGCTCCCTGCGTTGCGATGTGAATATCTCCCTGCGTCCCAGCCAGCAACAGGAATTGGGCGTCAAGGTGGAGATCAAAAATCTCAATTCCTTCAAGGCGGTATACCGCGCTATTCAATTTGAGCAGCAGCGCCAGAAAAAGATGCTGGAGCGAGGAGAAACCATTGTGCAGGAAACGCGGCTTTGGGATGAAGTGCTGGGCGAAACCAAGTCGATGCGCAGCAAGGAAAACGCCCACGATTATCGTTATTTCCCCGAGCCGGATCTCACGCCCACCGTGCTGACCCAGGAGTGGATCGCCCAGGTTGCCGCCGCTTTGCCGGAGCTGCCCGACGCCAAAGTGGCGCGCTTGCGGCAGCAGGCCGGGCTTTCCGAGTATGACAGCCGCCAATTGGTGGATAACCCGGCGTTGGCTCGTTTCTTCGATCAGACCGCAGCCTTGTTCGACGATGCAAAAGCGATTGCCAACTGGCTGCTGGGCGATGTTTCCCGGTTGCTGAACAACGCGGATAAAGAATATCAGCAGGTGCCGCTGGCTGCTGCCGATCTAGCCTATTTGCTAGGGGAAATCAAAAAAGGCGCCATCAACAACAATAGCGCCAAAACGGTTTTGGAGGAATTATTCGACAGCGGTAAAACCCCGGCGGAAATCATCGCCGCCCACGGCTTTGCCCAAATTTCCGATTCCTCCTTTTTGGAAGAAGCCGTGCAGAAAATCATTGCCGACAATCCCCAGCCTGCCGCTGATTACCGGGCAGGCAAAAAGCAAGCCGTGGGCTTTTTGGTTGGTCAGGTGATGAAGGAAACCAAAGGCCAGGCCAATCCGGGCATGGTTAAGGAACTGCTGGAAAAAGCTTTGCGGGCCTAGCCGCCCTTGCGCAAAGAGCATGCAACTATTAGCAGAAAAGACACAGCATACGTCCCAGAACGGGCGTATGCTGTTTGCTTTTGTGGTGGGTCTGTTTTTGTGCGGTTGTTGCTTAGTCCAGAATTTAAAAATAAATCGTTGCAAAGCAGTGAAGAGCAAAAGCCATACTCTCGTTCCAAATGAAATATCATAAATCCAGCCTCTTCCCACTGACG
>CAYOVS010000004.1:693-21621 GCA_964407445.1 uncultured Peptococcaceae bacterium | reverse complement strand
ATGACTATGATTTCCGCCAAAACCGCCAAATGCGGCGAGGGCCTGTTGCTTCTACTGCTGATTTTACTGCTGCTGACAGTTTGCGCCATGCCTGCCCTGGCTGCACCCACCGATGTGTATACCGAGTACACGCTGGGTACCACCGGGCAGGAAACCAACTATACGGTCAGCTATTCTCATGCCGATATTACGGCAGGAGGGCAGTATGTGCTGCTGGCGGTTTCTGGCGTGTATGCTAGTGCGGCCGATGCTTTGGCCAGCATCAGCACCTCCAGCATCACCTATATCGACCAGCAGGTTTCCACTGCCACCAGTGGCACGGGGACGGTGAGCTTTCCCGCCTTCCTGCCCAAGGAGGATGGCGATCACACCCTGCTGATGGCAGGCGGCGTGCTCACCGCGCCGATCATCATTGGCTATCTGCACGATCAGGCCAGCGTGGGCAAGGTCACCCTGGCAGGCTATATCAGCGCCCCTAACGTGCTCAACGATGTGGTCTATACCATCAAGATCAAGGGCGTCAACGGCACCGACTATGCGGAGCAGACCATCTCTTCCGGCGTCGGCGCATCTATCGGCGCATTTAGCTGCTATCTGCCCAAGGGCAAATACAGCCTGACCATCGCCCCCCAGCACGGCTATCTGGGCTATACCGTTTCGGAGATTGATTTAACCGCCAAGGGCTACACCTTCCAAAAAGGGATCAAGCTTTATGCGGGCGATCTCAACGCCAGCGGTCAAATCAATATCGATGACCTGTCTTTGCTGCTGTGGAACTATGGCAAGCAGACCGTTTCTATGACAGATGCCACCGCCAAGCTGGCCGATCTTAATGGGGACGGCGCCATCGACGGCGATGATCTCAGCGCTTTGCTGGAAGGCTACTGGAAAAAGAATCAGGTCATTGCCAAGCTGGGCGCTGAGTAGGCCGCGCTTGTGCCGATACGGAGGATGATAATATGAAGACAAAAAAGAGCAAGCTGTTGGTTGGGCTGATCGTCTTGGCCGCCATGGGTCTGGTGTTGATGGCCTCCGGCGCTTTTGCGGTGAGCGCCCCCGGGGTCAGCGTTTCCTTGGATACCACCGATCAAGACGGCGTCTATAAGCTGGTGGTGGCAGTCAATAATACCAATGGACTTACCGCCCTCAGCACCGCTATTTCCTATGATAATACCGTGATCGTCCCGGTGGAAGCGGCCGATCCTGCCCAAACCGTGACAGTGACCGATCAAGGGAACGATATCACTCCCTTTGCCATGCTGCTGCAGGATGCCGGTGCTGGCATTGCCGGGGCGCAGCCCTTTAACGCCAATGCCCTCTGGCTGGTAGATGGCGGCAGGGATTGCTTCCTGCTGGACGCCTACACCACCGCCCCCCTTGCCGGCGCGGTAGATGCTACGGTTTATGAGTTCTACTTTACACTGGCGGAGGGCAAAACCTTTGCGGACGACGTCAATATCCACTCCTTCCGGGTAGAAACGGATAAGAGCGCGGGTTCTTTTCTCTATGCTATTTACCATGCCGATCAGGAAGACAATCTGGCGGATAACGGCGGTATCAAAATCGTCGATTATACCACCGCAGAAACTGGCGATATGGCGGTATATCCCCGGGCAGAGGGCATTGATCTGGCGCATCTGGAATATACCTTGATAAAGGATGGTGTGGATTACAGCAAAAAGCTGGTGGATACCCCCATCCCCACCCTGACCAGTCGCATCGGTGCAGGCGGGCTTTCCTTTGCCATCGCCGACGACAACCTGGCTGTTGGCGTGGCCGGCTATTCTGTGCAGCTCTATGATGCAGCCGGCGAAACGCCTGTGGGCGACCCGATAACGTTGACCGCTCCTGTCAAAACCGGCGCTTTTCCGCTGGATGCGACAGTGGTTGCGGGTACCTACTATACCGCTATCGTGACGGTGCTCCCGGTGACCGGCGTGACCGGGCAGGCGGATTATTTCTTTGACTCCGTCGGCGCCGCCAATAGCATCCTTAGCGACGCTGCCGAAGCCGCGCCTCGCACTGCGGTGGCCGTCAGCGGTCAGGTGAAAAGCTACGATCCCAAAAATCCGGTGACCGTCACCGCCTATCTGAGCAGCGATACCACCCATAGCAACCCTCAAGCCACGGCCTCTATCGCCGCCCTGTCCAGCGGCAGCGGCCAGCAAACGCAAGCCTTTTCCATCGACGTGTTGCCAAATGCAACCTATGATCTGGTGATTTCCAAGCAAAACCATTTGGCGTATACGATCAAAGGGATTGCCGTGACCGACGCCGTGGATTTGACCATAAGCACCAACCCCCAGATCAGCCTAATCACGCTGCTTTGCGGCGATATCAATGGGGATGACTATATCAACGATACCGACTTAAATCTGGTTTGGAACAGCGCCAATTACGGGAAAGAAGCTGGCAATGCGGCCAATTTGTATACCAATGTAAACGGTGACGGTTATGTCAATGATACGGATTTAAATCTGGTTTGGAACAGCGCCAACTATGGTAAATCGCAAGCAAGTTGCATTTATACATACTAAATAAGATGGGGGAGCAGTGATTATGAAAAGAGTAAAGAAAAGCAGCTTGATCAGCTTGGCTCTGATCGTTGTGGTCTGTGCTATGGTATTGGTTTCCACAGCGCTGGCGGATATCAGCGATCAGTATGCAGCCAATGTAAACATAACCCAGGATTCTACCATAAAATACAATGGGCAAGATACGGTTATCGTGGATTTCCGGGTGAAAACAGGGACGGGAACCATCAAAAACCTGCAAAAAATCAATGTGATTTATGATACCAGCGTTTTTGAGCTGATCTCTCCCGATGGCACGACCAGCTTTGAGGATGCGCTGGAAACTACGCCTACAGAATTGGATGGCACTTTAGCAGCTAAAAACTATGCTGATGCTGTAAATACAGTTTATGACAAATGGACCAGTAGTGTACTAGGAAATGTAAATGCTTCCAAAACTGTAGCATATCTTTCCTTGCAGCCCAGTTACGGAAAAACGCCTTTAACTTTGGCAGAATTGACCTCGATTGAGTCTATTCGTCTGGGGCTGACAGCAGGCAAAACCTTTGCTGATATTACATCGTCCTCTATTCGGATTGCGCTGCTAACGGATATTCCTACTATGAACCAGTCCAATATCGCCGCGCTTACCGATGGCACCGATAATTATGTTTATGGCGCTACCATCCCTGCGGCAGGTGATTATGCACTGGCAAAGCCCACTCTTACCTGGGGCTGGCAGCCCACCAAGCCCAAGCTGTCTAAACCTGGTAGTTCGTTAACTATGGATATCGTCAATGGCGGCTTCTCTGTGAAGCTTATGGATAGCAGCAATGCTGCGGATACCGTTTCCAAATATCAAATCATGCTCTACTCCGCCTCTGGTACCGCGCTCAGCGGCTGGCTGGATGTGGATAAGACCGCGAAGACCTATCATTTCGATGTGGGAACCGGCTCCAATCAGGTTTCTGGGGGTCAGAACTATTCTGTTTGCTGCAAAGCCATTGCGGCTACCGACAGTGGATTTGCCGATTCCTTCGAAATTTCCACCAGTCAGATAACTGCGGCCTACGCCCCTCTGGTGGCTACCAATAATACCATCACCGATACTTGGGAGGTGGGCGATACGCCCAGCCTTTCCCTTGCCACTCTGGCGGCTGTGAGCGGCGGCAGCGGTAGCTATAGCTATGCAGTGAAAGAAGGCAGTACCCTTCCCGCCGGTCTGATCTTGGATACTACAACCGGCGCCCTGAGCGGCGCTCTGACCACCGCCAATGCCAGTACGGCGGCAGTCACCTTCACCGTTACCGATGCCGTTGCAACG
Organism: uncultured Peptococcaceae bacterium; assembly: GCA_964407445.1. Taxonomy (GTDB): domain Bacteria; phylum Bacillota; class Dehalobacteriia; order UBA4068; family UBA4068; genus JAILCQ01. Next base: position 17,784 of record CAYOVS010000004.1, on the reverse strand, counting down.
GTAGGGAACATCAAAAGCACCACCAAGGATGTGGTGATCACCTTCCCGGCCATCGGCAAAGGCGATAGTACCTTTACCTGGGTCGCGGCTGCTGCAGAGGGCAAAACCGTCTACGGCCCCTTTACCTATAGCCCGGACAGTGCCGTAAGCGCTCCCACTGCGGCCAACTACACCAAAACCGGCAGCACCAACGCAGCCAGCTTCACCTACTACACCGCTTATACCGATGCTACCACCAATACTCTCACTACCACCGCAAACAGCGGCGCAGCTACCGATGGCGGCGCGCCCAAGAACGCAGGCGACTACTATGTGGTGGCTACGGTTGCGATGGATGATAACTATAACGGCGTTACCTCTGATGCCCATGCCTTTACCATCCAGGGATTGCCCACGACCTTCACTTGGGTTGTCGGAGCGAACTCCTTTGGTACTGGTTTGTCCTATACCGGGGCGGCGGTGAGCGATCCTGCGTTAACCACCCACTATACCGTAACCGGTACCGACCGGGAAGTCACCTTCCGGTACTACACCACTTATACCGATGCTACCACCAATACCCCCACCTCCGCCGATTTGGGCGGCGCGGCCAGCGAGGGCAGCGCGCCCAAGAACGCAGGCTCCTACTGGGTGGTGGCCACGGTTGCGGCCGCAGGCAATTATGATGCCGTCACCTCTGCTGCCCATCTCTTCATGATTGGCAGGGGCGCAGGCGAGCTGGTCATTTCCCAGGCCAACTATGATTATAACGGCACGGTTGCCGCGCCTACTGTTACCAAAAATACCAATGGAACCACCCCTGTTTATACCTATTATACGAATGCGACTTGCACCACCCAGACCAGCACCACGGCGGACGGCGCGGCCAGCGAGGGCGGCGTGCCCACCTATGCAGGCAGCTACTGGGTTAAAGGCACGGTTGCCCAAGCCGGCAACTATAACGCCGCAACCTCGGATGCGGTAGCCTTTACCATCAATAAGATCGCTCCCCCCAACTTGAATACGGTTACCTACAATGTCAAATCCAATTTGGGCGGCGCTACCGATAACGTTGCTTATAGCTTCGACCTGAGTGAATTGATCAAAAACAAAGACGGCTTCGTCAGCCCGACGTATGCCACAACTGGTTTTGACAACCCCCCCCCTTATCTCCTGCATACTCCTGACTCCGATCACTCTGTTTTTCCTGCCGTTACCGGCACAACCCTGAGCCTCACCGCCACGCGCCAGCCAGCCGGTATCACCAGTACGGTGCAGATCAAAATCACCAGCAGAAACTATACTGATGCCACTGCCGATGTGATCATCAAAGCTATGGACAAAAAGACCGCCACTGTCTCCGTCTCCCTAGCGGATTGGACGTATAACGGCACCGCCGCTACGCCCAGCTACAGCGTTTCCTTTGCACCGGATACCCATACGGAAGATACTGCCACCGGCTGGACGTTCCTCTATACCGGCACTGTCAACGGCGGTACGGCGGACGGCTACAGCAGTGCCGCCAAGCCCGATCAGGCCGGTTCCTATACGCTGACTGCCACCTATGAGGATGAGGACTACTACGGTACCAAATCCGATACCTTTACCATCAACCGGGCGGCCATTACCCCCACGGTGACCTGCACTGGCTTTACCTATAACGGCTCTGCTGCTACCGCCACCGTCAGTGGCAACACGGGCAGCGGCGCGGAAAGCTTCACCTATTACACGGACGCCGCCTGCACCACACAGACCACTGCCGAGGGCAGCGGCGCGGCCAGCGATGGCGCCGCGCCCAAGAACGCGGGGAACTACTGGGTCAAGGCTACGGTTGCCCAGACCAATAATTATCAAGGCACAACCAGCGCGGCTACCGCCTTTACCATCAGCCCCGCCGCAACCAGCTTTACCTGGGTAGCGGCAGCGGCAGGCGGCAAAACCGTCTATGGCGCAAACGCCCAATACACCGGCAGCGCCATCGCCGATCCCACCGCCACCAACTATACCGTAACCGGCAGCACCGGCACGGTCAGCTTTAAATACTACACCGCCTATACCGATGCTACCACCAATACCCTCACCACCACCGCCAACAGCGGCGCGGCCGGTAATGGGGCAGCGCCTAAGAACGCAGGCTCCTACTATGTGGTGGCCACTGTGGATGCTAGCAACAATTATGAAGCCGTCACCTCGGCCGCCCATCCCTTCACCATCGGCAAGGCGGATAGCACCTTCACCTGGAATACGGCAGCTCCCCAATATGCCGCTGCGGTGGATTACACCGGCTCTGCGGTTGCCGATCCTCTTGCCACCCACTACACCAAAACCGGCAGCACCGGTGCGGTCAGCTTTATCTACTACACCGCTTATACCGATACTACCAAAACCCTCACCACTACCGCCAATAGCGGCGCGGCCAGCGATGGGGCAGCCCCGGTAAACGCGGGCACCTACTATGTGGTGGCTATTGTTGCGGCCGACCCCAATAACTATGCCTTGGAGTCTGCGCCCCGCGCCTTTACCATCAATAAGATCAACTATACCGGCACCAAGACTGCTTCCACCACCGTGGTGCAGAATCAGGCCGGGGCGAAGACCTACAGCATTGCCGATCTGTTGACCAATATCGCAGGCTGGAATCTTGGCTACTTTGTATATCAGGATAACACCGACGGCTTGCTGACTACTCCTGGCCCCTCCGGCATTGGCTCCACCATCCATTACAGTGTGGCCGCAAAGGCAGCTGGAGTCAGCGGCAAGATCAAGGTTACCGTTACCTCTACCAACTATAACCCCTTTGATATTCTGATCACCGTCACCACCGTGGCCAAAACCGAGGTGGATATCAAGGGCGCTACCCTCACCGGTTCTACCTCCGGCGATGGCGCCGCCGCCACACCGTATCTCTACACCTACACCGGCAGCGCCCAGGGCAGCCGTTCCGCCACCACGCCTACCGCGTATGTGAAGGGTACCAGCACCGTACAGCCGATTACTGGCAGTTACACCTACACCTATTATACAGCCGCCGGAGCTTCTCTGGGCGCTACTGCACCTACCGATGCAGGCAGCTACTATCTGGAAGCGGCGCTGAACGATACCGCCTATACCGGCTCCCAGAAGGTCTATTTCACCATCCAGCCCAAGCCGGTGACCCTTAACTGGAGCAGCGCCACCTATACCTATACCGGTGGGGCGCAAACCATTACCGCTACCTATACGGATGTGAACAGTGCTACCAAGAGCGCTGCCGTAGCCGTTTTGGGCACCAGCGGTCTGGCGCTAAACGATACCACCTTCTTGGATAGCGGCGATTATACCGCTACCGCCAGCATCAGCGATACCAACTATACCCTCTCCTCCGGCACGGAGACCAAGACCTATACCATGAACCAAAAATCCCTGTCCGGTGCTACGGTGGTACTCAATCCCACTATCATGACCTATACCGGCGCGCAGGTGCAGCCTGCTGTCACCTCCGTCACCCCCAGTGGCTTTAGCAGCGGGATTGCCAGCAGCAACTACACCGTAGGCTACGGCGCAAACATCAATGCCGGAACCAATGCCGGTTCCGTCACCGTCACCGCCGCCGCCAATACCAACTACACCGGCTCGGCCACCGTTAACTTCAACATCACTAAGGCCACGATCACGGTGAGCAGCGTCACCATCGATCCCAAGGTGTATGACAATACCACCGCCATCGCGGCTACCGCCGTACATCCCAGCTTTAGCAAGCCCCTGACCTACGGCACGGATTACACCATTACCAATGCCTCCTATACCGGCGCGGATGCGGCTTTGGTGGGCAATAACAAGGCTACCACCTTTACCGTCAATCTCACCGCCAGCGCTATGGCCAGCAACTTCCAGTTTGCCAACGGTACCAATTCTATCACCATCACTACGGCCACAGCCAATATCACCAAGGCCACACCGGTGATCAGCCTGAGCAATCTGAGCCAAACCGTCAAATCCGCCGGCGATGTTACCCCGGTTACCGCTACCCTGAAACCTGCCGATCCTACCGCCACCGTGCGGATCGAATACAATGTGGGCGGCAACTGGGTGACCACCCTGCCCACCGATTTCGGCACCTATCAGGTACGGGCCACGCTGGCCGCAGCTACCAATAATCTGAACGTGCCTGCCGATTATACCACCGGCAGCCTGACCATCACCAAGCAAAACACCACCCACGAGAACCGCAAGCCCGGTTTGGATAACACCCTGACCAAGGCTGCGGATAGCAAAGGCAGCGCCCTGCTCTCCGCCAAGGATCTGGATGGCATCACCGAGCTGACCGTCACCGCCAAGGTCAATAGCCAAACCGTCACGATGATTCTGGGCAAGGGTCTGCTCAACACGTTGGATGTAAGCAAATCTCTGGAAATCGTCATCACCCCTGTAACAGGCGTCAGCAGCAGCTATAATGGTCAAATGCTGTTCACCGCCTCGGTAGAGGTCTTTGTGGATGGCAAGCAGGTCAAAAACTTTGGCTCCAGCACCTATACGCTGATCCTGCCCTATGCCCCCACCGCTTCCATGGATACCGATAAGCTGATCATGCTCTATGTGGACGACAGCAATATCGCCACCAAGGTAGCCGGTTCGTATTACAGCTCCGCGTACAAAGGCGTGGTCGCCCAACTGAACCATACCTCCTATTTCGCAGTAGCCTATGATGTGCAGAATCTGGGCAATATCACCTTCAACGATGTTTCCCGCAATCGCTGGTCTGCCCCGTATATCTACTATCTGGCAGAACGCGGCATCGTCAGCGGCGTAGGCGGCAACTTCTTCAATCCCACCGCCAATGTTACCCGGGCCGAGTTTGTGAAGATGCTGGCCGGAGTAGCCGGAGCCGATCTGAGCAAATACGCCTATGACGGCCGCTTCAGCGATGTGAACAGCAGCGTCTGGTACGCAACGTATGTGGCCTGGGCTGCCGAAACCGGTGTTACCGCCGGGGTTGGCAATGACAAATTTGCCCCCAATGCCAGCATTACCCGTCAGGAAATGGCAGCGATGATCTATCGCTTCACCCAAGAAAGCAAATTTACCCTGCCCCAGACGGAAAAAGCCATCACCTTTGCGGATGTCGCCCAGTTTGCCCCCTACGCACAGGAAGCCATCAGCGCCATGCAGCAGGCCGGGATCATCAGCGGCGTAGGCGAGAACAAATTTGCGCCCACCAACAACGCCACCCGGGAAGAAACCGCCAAGATGTTGGCCGTCACCCATCAGTTGCTCAATAAATAAGCAGCATCGCTTCTCTGCTGCCGCCTGCGCTAGGCCGCACAGCTTTGCTGGCTAGCACTTCTGGATCGGGGTCGCCCTTTTGCGGCCCCGATCTCGTTTATCCGCCCCCCGGTGCAGCCCGCTCCCGGCGTAGCGCCCCCGGGTGAGACAGGATATCTTTGATGTGCTCACCTTGGGGATATTCCGCCATTTACAATTTTACCATTCGGTATAACAGGAGATTTTGCTATGAAGAAACCCTTTGCCGCAAGAACCGCAGTATGCCCTTTGCTTTGCGCATTCCTTCTTTCTCTGTGCTGCCTTTTGACGCTTGCGCCAACCGGTTTGGCCGCTCAGCTCTACAGCGGCCAGGCTTCCGGTTTGTATCAGGGGCAATATCTGCTGGTGCAAAACAATAGCGAGAGCATGACTAGCCAGCAGGTGGGGCGTTTTCAGCCCCAAAGCGGCCTGAACAATAGCTGGTTGGGGGAGGGGCTGTCCCCGCTTTTAGCAGAAATGCCGATTGCCCCGGCGCAGGAGGATCAGCTGGTATGGAGAGAGCCCGATCTGCCCCAGATCCCCTGGGCAGAGCTGGATCCGGCGGGCGGAGAGCAGCCCGGCGATGGCAGTGGTATCAATCAAAGCCTGCTGCAAACCTCCCTTGCCACAAACAACGTCACGTTTTATAGTATTGATGATGCAGACAATACGCAGATCACCATCACTGCCAATTGCCTGTATGATGGGACGTATTGCAAGGTCTATGGGGAAACCACTGCGGCCAGACCGGGTATCAGCCATTTGGTCACGGCGGCGGAAGCCCAAACCCTGGGAACTTTTTTTGATACGGTAGCCTATCCCGCCCTAAAGCAAAATATTGGCGACTACGATGATTTGCTTAGTCTTTCCTATTTGCAGGATAGCAAGCTGATTTTATTGCTCTATGATATTCGGGACGACAATTTTTATGGCAATTCCAATCAATTTATCGGCGGCTATTTCTATAGTTTCGATTTGCTAAATTACAGCAACACCAATAGGCTGATTATGCTGCATATCGAGTCCAGATTGTTGGATTGGGACGATCAAATGCAGCAGATCAAATCCACTGTGGTGCACGAGGGGCAGCATTTGATCAATTATGCGGTGGATGGTGGAACGACACCTTCCTGGCTGAACGAGGCTAGCTCTATGGCGGCAGAGGAAATGATGTTTGGTGTTTTAAGTGATCGCATCCAGCAGTATAATGCTTCCCAGGTAGTAAAAAACGGAGCTACCCTTACTTATGAGGAGTACGGTGACAATGCTGGCGAGATGGGGGCTTGCTACGGCCTGCCTTATTTGTTTGGCCAATATCTGCGCACCCAAACGGAGCAATACCCCGGCGGTGGCCGGAAGCTGTTCAAGGCGATTTTGGATGGGGATTCTGTTGGCCGTCAGGCGGTTTGCGACGCTCTGGCAGGTATCGGCTATCCCGTTACCGATTTTGACCAGCTATACCGCAATTTTTTGGTAGCGGCCACCCTCAAGCAGGATAGCGGCTATTTTGGCTTTGGCGGCGACAGCGATTACAGCAGCGTGCAGATGCCGGTATACGGCAGCACCACCGATAGCAGCAAGCCCACCTACTATAGCAGCGGGCTGGATCAGTTGGCCATCAAGGGCGGCGGCGCGTTGCTGCTGTCCCTGCCCAGCCCGGTGACGGTGGCCACCCCGGGCAGCAGCGATATGGAATATACCGGCTTTGCGGCGGGGGATGGCCAGCAGGATGTTTGCCTTTCTTTTAATAGTCAAGCGGCAGCAGGGGACAATGACAGCTACAACCTGCGTCTGGATCTGACCAATTACGCCGCAGATTCCCGGGAGTTGCTGGCCGCACTCTCCTATCTGGATCCCACCACCCACCGGATGACCGCCATCAGCGCCCGACAGCTAACGATTGCCCCTGATGATAGCGGCCAGGCTGCCTTGTCCCTGGAGCTGCCTGCCGGAGCTGCCGCCGGCTTGCGTCTTTATCTATGGCAAACCAGTGGTTATTGGCAATCGGTGATGGAGCCAATGCAATTGGCGCTGTAAAAAAAGAGTATACCAAAGGCGCTGCCGCAAGAAATTGCGACAGCGCCTTTGGATATCTACAAGGTTGCTATTTTGTTGCCTGCCAAGAAACGAACTTGGTTTGGCGCAAAGCCAGTCTGCTGGGGAGCGTACCAAAGGTATGCGACCATGTAGGCGGGTGCGCCACGATGGATAGCCAAGTGTATTGGCAGCGCCTTTGGGGAATGGGATACTATGGCTAAGAACATGGATTTGGGGTAGGGAGAATGGAAAAACAGCAGGTTGCCGTTGGTTTCGGTTGGCGGCCTGCGTTGGCCTGCACTGGTCTCCCTTATTGGGGCAGGCTTTGGCGAAATTGCTCCTGTGCCAGCCGTAGCAGCTCCGGTTTCTGCAATAGGGTCAGGCCGGTTGCGGCCAGAGCAGCCGCTCCCAGCAGAGTTTGTTCCAGCGCAAAGGGCTGGATGCTTTCCGTCAAAAACTGGCGGGTATGGGGTTGGGTATTGCCGCCTACCATTTCCAGCATGGGCTGAATAGAAGGAACAGCCCAGCTCACATTGCCCATGTCGGTGCAGCCGCCGGTGATAAACTGCTGCCGGATCATTTCCTGGGGGTAGCCCAGCGCTTGTAGGGATTCGCCAAAAATCTGGCAAAGCTGCGGATTGTTGTTCATCGCGTCGATTTGGGGTTCGAACTGGATGATCTCCACCTGGCAGCCGCTGGCCAGCGCCGCCCCCTGCAATACCTGCTTGATGCGGTGATCCAGCTGGCGAAAGATGGTTGGATCGTTATGGCGCAGCTCCAGACGCAGCTTGGCGGTTTCGGGGATGATGTTTACCGCCTGCCCGCCATCGGTGATGATGGCGTGGATTCTTGCGCCATCCGGCGTCTGCTGGCGCAAGACGCTGACGCCGTTCAAGGCCAGAATTGCGCCGTCCAGGGCGTTGAAGCCTGCCTCCGGCGCGGCGGCGGCATGGGAAGCCTTGCCATGATAGGTAACGTCATAGCCCAGCAGATTGGTGGTTGTGGGCTTCAAAACCGTAAAGCAATGGGGATGCACCATCAGTGCAGCGTCCACCTCCGCAAAAAAGCCTGCTTCCAGCAAGCCCGGCTTGCCCCGGCCGGTTTCCTCCGCCGGGGTGCCCAGCAAGGTGACTGTTCCCGGATATTCTGCCAGCAGCTCTGCCAAGATTACCGCCGCGCCGTAGCTCATCGCGCCGATCAAATGATGGCCGCAGCCATGCCCCAAGCCGGGCAGCGCGTCGTATTCTGCGGTAAAGGCGATATTCGGGCCGACTCCACTTGTTTTTTGCGCCGCAAAGGCGGTAGGCAGACCGACAATCTCCCGGCAAATGGAAAACCCCTCTTGCTCCAGCAGAGAAAGCAGTTTTTCTTTGGCGGCAAATTCCTCCATTTCGATCTCCGGGTTTTCATAGAGAAATTGCGCTAAATGGCGAATATCTTTTTCTTTTTTTGCTAATATGGCGGTAATCGTGTTCATTACAGTACCTCCTGGGTAAAATAAAGGGGATTAAAATGGGCCGTAATTGATTAAAACGGCAACTGCTAGTAAGATTGCAGCAACAACTTCCACAATGACGAAGAAGGGGGCGAAGAATTTCCACCATTTGTTCATGGGCACGCCGGAAATCGCGCACAGGGTGGCGCAGGCAGTGGGCCAAAAAATATTGGAAAATCCATCGCCAAACTGGAAGGCCAGCACGGCGATTTGGCGGTTGATGCCCAGCAAATCGGCCAAGGGGATCATCAGCGGCATCGAAGTAACCGCCTGTCCGCTGCCGGAGGGGATAAACAGGTTGAGCAGGGTTTGGAAGCCCAGCATGGCTTCGGCCGCTACGATCTTGGGCAGCCCAGCCAGGCTATTGGAGAAGTAGTAGCAAATGGTATCAATAATTTCGCCATTTTGCATGACAATCAAAATTGCTCGGGAAAGACCGATAACAAAAGCAGCAAACAGGATGTTTTTGGAGATATCCACAAAGACGTCGCAGGTTTTGCCAATACTCTGGCCATTGATCCCGCCGATTACAAACATCATGGTCAGGAAAATGGCGGAAAGCTCCGAGAAATACCAGCCGTATTTGATCGCGCCAAAGGCAAAGACGATTACGGTAGCCAGGCAGATCAGCAGGGAGATTTTGTGCCGGGTGGTAAAGGTGCTGTTGACCAAGTCGTCCTGGCTGGCCTTGGAAAGCATGGGGAAATCAATGCCATAAACGTAGCTTTTGGTGGGATCCTTTTTCACCCGTTTACCGTAGCGAGTGAGCAAAAGCAAAAAGACGATCATAAAGCAGGCGTAGGCGACCCAGCGAAAGGCCATCCCGGAGAACAAGGGCAGCTCGCCGATGGTTTGGGCAATGGCTACGGTATAGGGATTGATGGAGGCCGCCGCATAACCGGTGGCAATACCGCCCAGCACCACAATGGCGCCGTATAAGGCGTCGTAGCCTAGGGCTACCCCCATGCCCATGACGATGGGCACAAACCCGTAGGTTTCTTCGTAAATACCAAAAGAAGCGCCCATCAGGGAGAAAAGAATGGCCAAAATGGGCATGACCAGATGATCTTTGCCTTTCATTTTGCGGATCAGCGCGCCAACCCCGGCGTCAAAAGCGCCAACCCGCACCAACATTACCATAAAACCATAAGAGAAAAAGGTAAAGAAAATGATATTGGCGGCGTTGACCATGCCATCGTAGATGGACATAATCATTTGAGGAATGCCCACGTTCACGTCTTCGGTATATTGGAACGTGCCCGCGACGACTAAGGTACGGCCGGTGGCCTCGTCAAAGGCGCGATCAAAGGTACCGGAGGGAATAATCCAGGTAAGAGCTGTGGCTAAAATAATGAAAATAGAAATGATGACAAAGGTATGGGGCATGGAAAATTTCTTTTTCTTTTCCAGCATTGTGGGTGCAGTGTTCATCAAAAAACCTCCTTCTTTGTTCACAGTAGCAATGGGTGTAAACGGTTTCCTGCCGTAAAATCATCGCCATCGAATGGCGGCCGATCCTCCTTTCCCTTTTTCTTCTATGCAAAAAATGTGCCAAATTTTGCCAATTTGCGACAATGTTGATAAAAATGGCTGGTAAAGAGGGGTATAATTTTTTGGTAAAAGTTCTTTAGTGGAATGATACCGCTATTTTCCTCTTGCAAAAACAATCAAAATTAGCTCATTTGAGCTAATTTTGATTTGCAATATTGGCTCGGATGAGCTATAATTAGTTCACGCAAGTAGAAAAGGCAGGAAAAGGAGAAACGCTATGGAGCAAGAGCATATACAGCTTAGCTATCAGCAATTGCTGATGATTTTAGATAATTCTTATGATGAAATTTGCGCCATTGATGATGAAGGTAAAATTATTTATAGCAATAAAGCAGTGGAGCGCAATTATGAGTATTCGGTTAGTGATATTCTGGGAAAAACAGCCTTTGAGTGTTATCAAAAGTATAATTACGCGCCTTTTTTGACGCCCATTGTTTTCCATGAGCGCAAAACCATTACTACGGAGCAACTCACCAATTCCGGCAAAAAAATGGTGATTACCGCAGTTCCGGTGCTGGATAGCATGGGAAAATTGGAAATGGTGATCATGAATACCCGTGATATGGATCATCTGCAAAAAATTAAGCATGATCTGGTCAAGGCGCAACAGCTTTCCGATTTATATTATCTCAATTCCGGCATTAATCCCCAGGAGGCGGAGTGCCTGAATCAGATGACTAGCAAAAGCGCCGCTTTCTTAAACCGGGTGGAAACCGCCCGGCAGGTGGCGCCTACCAATGCCAATATTTTGCTTCTGGGCGAAACCGGTACCGGCAAGACCCTGATGGCCAAGTTCATCCACCAAAACAGCGCTGTCAAGAACGGCCCGTTTTTCTCCGTCAATTGCGCTGCCATCCCGGAACATTTGCTGGAAAGTGAGCTATTCGGTTATAAAAAAGGCGCTTTCACCGGGGCTTCTGCAGATAAACAGGGCATTTTTGATCTGGCGGCGGATGGCACTCTTTTTTTGGATGAAATTGCCGAAATCCCACTGCAAATGCAGGCCAAGCTATTGCAGGCTATCCAAGAACGCTCCTATCTGCCGATAGGCGGTTCCTCCTATCGCCAGCTCCGTTCTCGGATCATCGCCGCCACCAACAAGGATTTGGCCCAGGAGGTGCGACAGGGGCGTTTTCGCAGCGATTTGTATTATCGGCTCAATGTAATCGAGATCGATATGCCCCCTTTGCGGGAGCGGCATGGGGACGTATCGGCGTTGGCTCGCTTTTTTGTGGCGGGCTTTAACGAGCAATACAAAACCTATCACAGCTTTGACCAGGAAGCCTTGGCCTTGCTGGAGCAATATCCCTGGCCAGGGAATATTCGCCAACTGGAAAATTTTGTGGAAAGGCTGGTGCTGACGGTGGGGGAGGAGGAGATCCAAACCCGTCATTTGCCGCCGCTGCTTTCCCATATTTATGAAGAAGGGGATGGCAGCCAGCCTTCTTTGGCACAGGCCGGGGCATCGCTGTCTGCAACGGAGCCGCATTCCGCCGATTGGCAGGCTTTGTCCCCGCCGCTGCCCTGCTCTCTGGAGGGAGAGCTTGAGCGGCTGACCCAAAAGCTGGTGTTGGCGGCAGTGGCCGAATACGGCAGCAGCCGCAAGGTAGCCCAGGCCTTGGGGATTAGCCAAAACAAGGCCTCCCGGCTGATCCGCAAATATCGGGATTGCCTGTAAGCAATCTTTGCTGCCCAAAAAGAACATTGCCCTAAAAAAGCCGCGCTACCCAAAGCTTTTGTCCTTGGCTTGGTGTTTTCCGCCGCATCTCACCTTTGTTTGTTGCTTGTGGCTGTATAGTAGATGCCGCTTTTGGTGGGGGCTTGTGGCGTATTAGCCTTGGTTTGCAGCGGCAGATATTGTGTGGTTACAGCGGCTTTTGCAGTGAGGCAGCAGGCAGCAAGCAGCAAGCTGGTATGGATTGAATGAGGGGAGAGCGTCCCCGGAACAGGAGAATTTTTATGCACATTTTTCTCACAGGTGAGATTCAATGCGGCAAAAGCACCCTGATTCGTCGGGTGGCAGCGCTGTTGCCGCAAAAAAAGATCGAAGGCTGCCTGACCTTTTCGCTGCTGCGGCAGGATGGGCTGTCATCGGTGCATATCGGCCCTTGGGGGGGTGCGCTGCCCCTTGCGGAAGACCCCGCTTCCATGGTGGGGCTGCGCTTTGGCAAGGGGCGCTATCAGGCCTATCCTGCGGTTTTCGAGCAGCGGGGGGTAGCCATCCTCAAAAGCCTGGGGCAGGGGGAGCTGATCATCTTAGACGAGCTGGGCGGTATGGAAAACGAAGCGCCCCTGTTTCGGCAAGCGGTGCTGTCGCTGCTGGACGGCCCCGTGCCGGTGCTGGGCGTGATCAAGCCCCGCTCCCTGCCCTTGCCCGATGCGGTGCGGGCGCATCCCCGGGTGGAGGTGCTGCCGGTGGACGTCCACAACCGGGAGCTGCTGCCGCCGTTGATCGCTGCCAAGCTTTTCCCCGGGGAGCTGCCACCCGCTTAACGGAGCTGTCGTGGGGCGATGGCCTTCCCCCTTCTTTATGGGGGCGCTGCCGCTGATACGGTCAGGGGTATTGCTGGCTTTTTGTAAAATTTTCAGGGCAATTGGCCTTGCTATTTTTGCCGCTATGATATACAATAAACGTTAACATATCAACTATTGCAGTCCTAGCCAAAATCAACAAAGCCGCCGTCGGCCTTTTGCGGCCAGCCGGGCGCTTTGTTTCTATTTGCGGATGGGGCTGTCAAAAATTACTTGTTTGGAATATACGGAGGTAGCGACATGGCGGATAACTGCCCTTTTAAACCGAAAACCATTACCCAGGGGTTAACCTTTGACGATGTGCTGCTGGTGCCCAGAGCGTCGTCGGTGGTGCCCAAGGATGTGGAGCTTTCCACCCACCTGACCAAGGATATCATTTTAAATATGCCGCTGATTAGTGCGGGTATGGATACAGTCACCAGCGGTTCGATGGCCATTGCCATGGCCCGGGAGGGCGGTATCGGCGTTATCCACAAAAATATGAGCATCGAGGAGCAAGCCTTGGAGGTGGATCGGGTCAAACGGTCGGAAAACGGCGTGATCACCGATCCCATCTGCTTGGGCCCGGATCATACCATTGCGCTGGCTCTGGAAAAGATGGCGCATTATCATATTTCCGGCGTGCCCATCACCGTAGACGGCAAGCTGGTGGGCATCCTCACCAACCGGGATCTGCGCTTTGAGGACGATTATACCAAAAAAATCTATCAGGTGATGACCCGGGATAATTTGATCACCGCCCCGGTAGGCACCGATCTCAAGGGCGCAGAAGCCATTCTCAAAAAGCATAAGGTAGAAAAGCTGCCCCTTGTGGACGATCAGGGCAATCTAAAGGGTCTGGTTACCATCAAGGACATCCAAAAGAACCTGAAATATCCCAATTCTGCCAAGGATGAAAAAGGCCGCCTGCGGGTGGCTGCCGCCGTAGGCATTGCCGGGGATACCTTGGTGCGGGCTGCCGCGCTGATCGCCGCCGGCGCCGATGTGCTGGTGGTGGATACCGCCCACGGCCATTCCCTCAATGTGCTGCGCATGGTAGAGCAGCTCAAAACCAAGTTTTCTATTCAGGTGATCGCGGGCAATGTGGCCACCGGCCCTGCCACCCGGGATCTGATCTCCGCCGGGGCGGATTGTGTCAAGGTGGGCGTTGGCCCCGGTTCTATCTGCACCACCCGGGTGATCGCCGGTATCGGCGTTCCCCAAATCTCGGCGATTATGGCCGCAGCCGAAGCTGCCTGGGAAAAGGGCGTGCCCATCATCGGCGACGGCGGCGTTAAATATTCCGGCGATATCGTCAAGGCCATTGCGGCTGGGGCGGATTGCGTGATGATCGGCAGTCTGCTGGCCGGCACCGAGGAAAGCCCCGGGGATATTGAGATCTATCAAGGCCGCAGCTTTAAGGTATACCGGGGTATGGGCAGCTTGGCCGCCATGAAGGACGGCAGCTCCGACCGGTATTTCCAGGAAAACAGCAATAAGCTGGTGCCGGAAGGCATCGAGGGTCGGGTGCCCTTCAAGGGTTCCGTCTCGGAGACCGTCTTCCAGCTCTTGGGCGGATTGCGCTCCGGCATGGGCTACTGCGGTGCTGCCAATATCGCCGCGCTGAAAGCGGATACGGAGTTTGTCCGCATCACCGCCGCCGGTTTGAAGGAAAGCCATCCCCACGATGTGCAAATCACCAAGGAAGCCCCCAACTACTGGCTGTAGCGCTTATTAGCTTCCGCTTGCCGCCATATTGCGGCGCTTTGCTGGTGCTCCCCTTCTGCTGTGGGCAGCGCTGCACCTTTTTGCCATAAGCTGGGGTTGCGCTGGGTCTGGTTCTTTCTGTGCCGTTTATGATAAAATCGCTGTAGCTTTTGGGAAAATTGCAATTTGATACGCTAAAAAGAGCGGCTGCCGCATAACACGGTAGCCGCTCTATATTTATGCAGTTATGGCCTTTCCGGATGCTTGCCCACCCTCGCCTGTGTCAAAACGGACGTTCTGCTCCTTGTGGCGTCGCTTGGCAAAGGTTTGCTTCTTGGCTGTTTACAGCTCCGGGGTCAGCAGGCCGTATTCGCCGTCATGCCGTTTATACAGCACATTGACCGTATTGCCATCGGTATTGACAAAAACGAAAAAGCTGTGGCTGAGCAGGTTCATTTGCATTACTGCTTCTTCTACGGACATGGGCTTGGTGGTAAAGCTTTTGATTTTGACCGGCATATCGTCTTCTTGCCACTCGGCCACCTTTTCCAGAGGCTCGGCTTTGGCGCCCCGACCCCGTTTGATCAGGCGGGTGCGATATTTGTGGATCTGGCTTTCCAGTTTATCTGTAACGTTGTCGATACAGGTAAACATGTCGTAGCCTTCTTCTTCGCCTCGGATCAATACCCCATTATACGGGATGGTGATCTCCAGACGGCTGCGGTCTTTTACATTATGCATGGTTACCGTGGCTTCTTTGGCGCCGATCAGCTTGTCAAATTTGGATAAGCGTTTTTCTGCGTATTCTTTCAGCGCGTCGGTGATTTCCATATTTCTGGCTTTGTAGGTTACTTGCATTGTAAAACCCCCTTTAACTTGAGAGTATGCCCGAATACTAAACCTGGTTCGTGGCGGCAAGAGCAATCAAAGCTCTTATACTATATTTCAAGATTTAACGCTTTTTTCCTGCAAAGTGATAAAAAAGCTAGTAGGGCATGGCTTCCTTGGGCGGCAAAAGCAGGCTGTGATAGGCTGTTCCCTCGCTGGTTTTCCACACCAGTTCTTCTCCCTGCCATAGCAGATAGCTGGGCAAAGAGCCGCCCCGGGGCTCGCCCAAAGAGCCGGGATTGGCGTAGATGAAATTTTGGTGAACAGCACCCTTGGGAACATGCGTGTGGCCGGTTAGCAGCAGATCCCCCTGCTGCAGCAGGGAAGGAGGGCAGGCTTCACCGTATAAATGGCCGTGAGTGAGAAAAACCAGCCGCCCGTCCTGATAGAGCAGCCGTTTATCCTCTAAAATGGGAAAATTGAAATCCTCCTGCCAGGTTTCCAGGTCGCAATTGCCCCGCACGCACAGCAATTGCCCGGAAAAGCTGTTGAGCAGGGTGCTTAGTTGGCTGCGAGCCGCCGGATCCATCCCCGGACGCAGCAAATCCCCCAGCAAAAGCAGGCGTTCCGGCTGCTCTCTGTGGCAAAGCTCCGCCAGAGCCCGGATGGCGCCGCCGGAGCCATGAAGATCAGAAACGATTATCGTTTTCATAGAAATATCCTCTGTATCTTGTTTGGAAATGAACTTGCTGCACAGCCCTGCAAACAGGCCTGGCGTGGCTGAAAGCAACACAGTGCCAGCCCTTTGGCTGAATCAGGGGGTTGCTGTCCAGATTGCTTAGGTATTATTCGGTTTGCAGATCGGCGGCCTGCTGGGCTTGGAGATCCAGACAAAAATCGGCCAGCTTGGCCAGCAGCTCCTCCCGCCCCAGCCGGTTTACCGCAGAAAAGGGCTGCAAATTACCGGCAGGCAGCTCCAGGGCATTGCCGATCAGTCGCAATTGCTGGGCGACGGCATTTTTGCCCAGCTTATCGGTTTTATTGGCAATGGTCTGCATCCGGTAGCCATCCCGATCTAAGACCTGATGCATGGCGATGTCCTCCGCGCTGGGCAGATGGCGAATGTCCACCAATTGCCAGCAATAGAGGCTGCTTTTGCGGCAGGAAAGGTATTCCTCGATAAAATCCAGCCATTTGGCCCGCTCGGTCTTGGCCGCTTTGGCATAGCCGTAGCCGGGCAAATCCACAAAATACCACTGAAAGGCCTTCCCCTCCCAGGTGGCCTCCGCCAGATAAAAGTTGATTAGCCGGGTTTTACCCGGTTGGGAGGAGGTGCGAGCCAGATTTTTCCGGTTGAGCAGGGTGTTGATCAGCGAGCTTTTGCCGGAGTTGGAGCGACCCAGCAGAACCACCTGGGGCAGGGCCAGCGCGGGATATTGCTTTTTGCTCACCGCCGATGCGGCGATGTCGGAACGGAGAATTTTGATTGGTTCGGTCATGTGTTTTCCTTTTCTCTCAGGCGGCCCATAAACTGCGCCATGCTGCGTTGTGGGGCAAGCCGCCTGCGGTGGCGTACCATTTGTACGCGCCCTTGTCGGCTCTCCCTCCGCCTTGCCTGGCTTGTTTCTGATTCGCCTGCGGCTGTCTGTAAACTGCGCCATGCTGCGTTGTGGGGCAAGCCGCCTGCGGTGGCGTACCATTTG
>CAYOVS010000004.1:0-593 GCA_964407445.1 uncultured Peptococcaceae bacterium | reverse complement strand
TACGCGTCCTTGTCGGCTCTTTGTGCTGTATCGATTATACCTGCTTTTTTAAGCCAATGCAACCGTTTTACGGTGGCGTCTGTTTTTGGTGCGCTGCATTTGTCAAGTGGGCGGATCGTTTTTCTGGCGGCCGGGGTAAAGCTGCCTTTGGATAGTTGTTTCGGGGTTCTCTATCCTATTATGGCAAATAGCAGGGGTTCTATTAGGGCGAAGGCCGTTTTGTCCCAAAGGAAATTTTTGGCAATTGGCGCCGCAAGGTGTTTTTGGGAGGATGGAAAAAAGAGCGCCATGCAGTGCAGCAAGGCTTGCCCAACCAAGGCTTTTCTCATAAAAAAAGGGTAAGGCCATCAGAAAGAGGAATGGCCTTACCGAAAAAAGAGATGGAAAAAGACGGAATTGGCTCGCAAAGAAGGGGCTTGCCAAAAAAAGAGCAGCGCAATGGCAGCTTATTCTCGCCGTAGCAGCGCATCGGCTTGGGTTTTCATCCCGGCGATGGTTAGCTCCAGCACTTGCGCCAGCTCCATATCCAGCATGGCACAGCCCTGCAAGATCACGTCCCGGCTGCAACCGGCGGCAAATTTTTTGTCCTTAAA
>CAYOVS010000003.1:10875-25657 GCA_964407445.1 uncultured Peptococcaceae bacterium | reverse complement strand
ATTCTGGTGACGGCCTGGGATAAAAACAATCCTCCTGCCATCTGGCCGGGTTTATGTCGATATATTCCCAGATCTGCCGATATTCTTTTTCGTTGCGGATGATCCGGTCGTAATAGGATTTTTGCCACAAGGAACGCCCAATTTGTTTGGTAACATACCCTTTCATTTGATTGATTAGGGTCACAATCGCCATTCCACAAACGGCATTTTCCACGATCACGCCATACGGGGATAATTCCTGCGGGCATTTTTTATTCTTCTTTAAAGCCTTCCTCTATCATTTGTGTGGGTAATAAAGAAACATTCTGTTCCGTCTCGGATAAATATAAATCTTCCACTTTTTGCTGCGATTCTATTAATACAGTAATCGCCTGTTCTGTTGCACGGCATAGCTGCAAATACATTTCCCGATAATCCGGCATGGAAAAGCCCCCTTTCTCCCTTTATTATAGCCTAATATTCGGCAATGTTCAATCCACACGATTCACGATATTCTAAAATAGAAGAGGAGTGTGGATGATGATTACCTTTGAACCCTTCTGGAAAACCCTTGCCCAAAAAAAGATCAGCCAATATGCACTGATCAAAGAATATGGAGTCAGCACAGGAACTTTGGATGCTTTGCGCAAAAATAAAAGCATTACGCTAAACACGCTAAATGATCTTTGTAATATTTTGCAATGCGATATTGGGGATATCCTTCTGTTTTCCCCAGACAAGAAATAAAATCACCCATGCTTTTCCTGCCTTGACAAAGCTGTCGCCGGGGCATATAATAAAGCCGCAAGTGCACAAGCAAGCTTATGAACACGGGGGGCTGGAGCAATCCGGCTGAGATTGAGGGTAGCGTCCCTCTTACCCATAACCTGATCCGGATAATACCGGCGTAGGGAAAATATCGTTTCGATTTTTTCTGCGCAGGTATTCCAAGCCTGCGCAGTTTTTTTATGCTGCGCCAATCAAAGGAGGAGCTTTTATGCAAAAAGCACAACAACGTCCCCAGGCCAGCGTGGCCATTCAGGTTTTGCCGCAGGTGGAGGAAGCCCGGGTGATCCCGGTGGTGGATCAGGTGATCGCCTATATCAAATCTTTTGGGCTCAACACGGTAGTGGGGCCTTTTGAAACCACCATCGAGGGTGAATACGACCAATTGATGGAAATTGTCAAGGGCTGCCAGATGATCTGCGTGGAAGCAGGCGCGCCCAGCGTGATCAGCTATATCAAGATCGCCTATCATCCGGGAGAAGGGACATGGAGTATTGATGAAAAAACGGCCAAACATCGTCAATAGCCTCTATCCGCTGGCTTTGTTTTTGCTGCTGCTAGGCTTGTGGCAGGGGGTATGCAGTCTGGGGCTGGTGCCCGGTTTTATGCTGCCCTCTCCCATCAAGGTGGTGCAGGCGCTGGTGGGCGACTTTCCCGCGCTGCTGGGACATGCCCGGGTTTCCCTGCTGGAATCCCTGTATGGGCTGGGCTGGGCGGTGACCATCGCCTTTGTGCTGGCGCTGCTGATGGACGCCTGCCCGGTGGCTCGCCGCTCGGTCTATCCGCTGCTGGTGCTAAGCCAAACCGTGCCCGCCATTGCCATTGCACCCCTGCTGGTGCTGTGGCTGGGCTATGAGATGCTGCCCAAAATCGTCCTGATCTTTATCACCTGCTTTTTTCCGCTGGTGATCGGTCTGCTTAGCGGTTTGCAGGCGGTGGACGAGGATATTATCCGCCTGTATCATTCTCTGGGCGCAAGCAAGCTGCAAATTTTGCTACAGGTGAAGCTGCCAGCCTCTTTAGACAGCTTTTTTGCCGGGCTGCGTATCGCCGCCGCCTATTCTATTGTAGGTGCGGTGATTGCGGAATGGCTGGGCGGCAACTACGGCTTGGGCGTCTATATGACCCGGGTGCGCAAATCCTACTCCTACGACAAAATGTTTGCGGTGATCCTGCTGATCAGCGCCCTGAGCCTGCTTTTGCTCAAGGTGGTGGATCTGCTGGAAAAAAAGGCCACGCCTTGGAAGCAGCTCCCCTCCAAAAACGACCAATAGCACCGGCGCAACAGATGGTTTGCCGCAGTTTCCACAAATATGGCCATCTAAAAAGCTCTATTGCATTAAGCATCTTAATTCTGACGAACTAAAGGAGAATTTTCATGAAAAGACAACTCAAACTTATTATTTGCTGCTGCCTGCTATTAGGCTGCCTGGCTTTGGCGGCCTGCGGCCAAACCCTGCCTGCGGATAACGCCGGGCAGGACGGAGCAGGACAAGACGGGGCGGCACTGACCCCGGTGACGATGATGCTGGACTGGACGCCCAATACCAATCATACCGGCATCTATGTGGCACAGGCGCTGGGCTATTATGAGGAAGCGGGGCTGGATGTGACGATCATGCAGCCTTCCGAGGACGGGGCGGAGATGGCGGTAGCCACCGGGCAAGCCCAGTTTGGCGTTAGCTTCCAAGAGGTGCTGGATACGGCGCTGGCAGCAGAGGAGCCGCTGCCCATCACCGCCGTCGCCGCAGTAATCGACCACAATACCTCCGGGCTGATTTCCCTGAAAGAAAAAAACATCACCAGCTTTAAGGATCTGGAAAACGCCACCTACGCTTCTTGGAACACCCCGGCGGAGATGGCTATTTTGCAGCAATGTATGGAAAACGCAGGGGGAGATTTTGCCCTGCTGAACACCGTGCCCAATTCCGGTGCGGACGCGCTTTCGCTGATGCAATCCGGCGATATCGACGTGGTTTGGGTATACGAAGGCTGGGATATGCAAATGGCAGAGCTGGCTGAACTGGAATATAACTATATCAGCTTCCGGGAGGCCGCCCCGGTGCTGGATTATTATACCCCGGTATTGATTGCCGGCAACCAGTTGCTCCAGGAGCAGCCGGATACGGTACGAGCCTTTTTAGCGGCCACCGCCAAGGGCTATCAATATGCCATCGAAAACCCGGAGGAAGCGGCAAAGCTGCTTTGTGAAGCAGTGCCGGAGCTGGATCTGACGCTGGTGACCAAAAGCCAGCAATATCTGGCCAGCCAATATCAGGGCGATGCACCCGCCTGGGGCGTGATCGACCAAGACCGCTGGACCGCCTTCAACAACTGGTTCTACGAAAAAGGGCTGATCGGCCGGGAGCTGGCCAGCGAGGGCTACACCAATGACTACCTGCCCCAATAATCCCCAGCCCTTGCTGCAAGGCGTGGATTTGTGGCAGGACTATGCCGGGCAGCCGGTGCTGCAAGAGATGAACGTCACCCTCTACCCCGGGGAAACCGTCTGCATTCTGGGCAAAAGCGGCGTGGGCAAAACCACCCTGTTCAATATCCTTTCCGGGCTGGAGCGCCCCTCCCGGGGGCAAGTGCTGCTGAGCGGAGTGGAGATCACCGGGCAAACCGGACACGCCGCCTATATGCAGCAAAAGGATCTGCTGCTGCCCTTTCGCACCATAGCGGATAATGCCGCCGTGCCCCTACGGCTGAAGGGAACGCCCAAAAAAGCCGCCCGGCAACAGGCCGCCGCCTATTTGGAGGAATTTGGTCTGGACGGCACGGCGGAGAAATACCCGGCGCAGCTTTCCGGCGGCATGCGCCAGCGCGCCGCCCTGCTGCGCAGCTATTTGTTCAACGATCAGCTGATGCTGATGGACGAGCCCTTTTCCGCCTTGGACGCACTGACCAAGGCGGATATGCACCGCTGGTTTCGCCACTTGAGCAAAAACCGCCATACCGCCGCCTTTTTGGTCACCCACGATATCAACGAAGGGATCATGCTGGCGGATCGAATCTATATCCTCACCGGGCAGCCGGGACGGGTCAGTCTGGAGCTGCCCATCCCCTATGCCGGGGAGCGGGACGAAGCTTTTTCCACCACGGAAGAATTTATCAGCTACAAACGGCAGATTTTGGCCGCGCTGCGCTAGAAATAGGCGCGACGATACCAACAAAAAAGCAGGCACACCTGTTAAAATGCAGGTGCGCCTGCTTTTTTTGCCGTCCGGCCGCGCAGGAGCCCCCCGACTCCTGTATTAGCTGCCCTGCTGCCGTTTGGCCGCCTTGCTCCCGGGTTGGCTGCCCTGCTGCCGTTCAGCCGCCTTGCCCCCGGTTAGCTGCCTTGCTCCCGGGTTGGCTGCCCTACTGCCGGGTTAGCTCCCCAGCTGCCGGGTTGGCCGCCACTAGAGACGCTCGCTGCCAAACAAGCGTACCGGCTTGTTTAGACAAACGGCTTGCAGCTGTTGGCCATATCTGGCACTGACGCAAAGCAAGCTTACGGATTGACCGGTGGCAGCGGCTTCCGCCAATTGCTGCCGCAGCAGCGCGTTTTCTACCGCCAGCGGAGATTGGCCTGCCCCATCCGCAAAGAGCAAACCGCCTTCCTCCGTTTGGCTGATCTTGCCATCCCGCTGCTCCGTAGGCAGCACCACATCCAGCTGCAGCAGCATCCGGCCCAGCAGCACAGCGGCTTCCGCCCGGCTGGCATGGGACAGGGGACGCAGGCAATTTTGATCGTCCCCGGCCAGCAGATAACGGCCGTAGCAATCCACCATGCTTTGCCGCGCCCAGGCGGGAATGGCGTTGCTGTCCCGGAAGGGCAGCGAAAGGGTCTGATCGGGCAAAAGCAGCAATTGATCCAGCATCACCGCCATTTCTGCCCGGGTGATGCTGTCCTCCGGCCGGAAGCAGCCGTTGGCATCGCCGCTGATCATGGCCAATTGCTGCGCTTGCAGCAGATACGGCGCATACCAGGAAAAGGGAGCAACATCCCGGAAGGGGGTTTGCTGCCCCGGGGTGGGCAAGGCCGTACCCCGGCAGAAGTTGACAATTTTCACCAGCATAGCGGCAAACTCCGCCCGGGTGAGGCTGCGGTTGGGGGCAAAGGTATTGCCGCCCACCCCTTGCAGCAGCTCTCGGCTGCACAGCATGGCGATACTGTCCTCCGCCCAATGGCCGCGGCAATCGGCAAAGCTGCTTTGCCGGGCAAACACCGCGTATTCTCCATCCTGCTCCACTCTTGCGATCAAATAGCCATCTGCCCGCAAAGCGCTGACCAGATATTGCCAGCCGCCTGTTTCGGTTTTGCGGTAAATGCCCAATAGCGGCAGCTCCTGCTTTGGCGTATTGGCATCATAGGCCAGATGCAAGGTTAGCTTGCTTTGGAGCGCATTGCCCTGTAGCTCCAGCTGGGCGGCTGCGCCGGACAGACGCAAATCGCTGCCG
Organism: uncultured Peptococcaceae bacterium; assembly: GCA_964407445.1. Lineage (GTDB taxonomy): Bacteria > Bacillota > Dehalobacteriia > UBA4068 > UBA4068 > JAILCQ01. Next base: position 20,446 of record CAYOVS010000003.1, on the reverse strand, counting down.
GACGCCCCCGGCGAAAATGGCGTAAAGCCGATCTGCCCCTGCCGGGAAAAGGCTCCTTCCGGGATATGCAGCGCCCCGCTGCCATCGGCAAGCTTGGCGACAGACGCAGCTTGGGAAACCGTAAACTGGCCTGTTTGCCCCGGCAACCGCCGATGTCCGCTGCCGCCCTCCGCCGAAGGGGTAGGAGGCGTAGGCGGGTCGGGAGGCGTGGGCGGATCTACCGGCGTAAAGCCCTCCGCCGTCAACAGCAGCCAGCAATCCCTGCCATAGGGCGTGCCTGCGTAATTGCACAACCCACCGGAAAGCAGCAGCCGGTATTGCTGCTTTAAGCCAACCGCTTGCTGGCTTAAGGTGAGACAGAAGCGTTTGGCCAGCAGCCGCCCCTGCTCATCCAATTCCCCGTCCAGAGGGGCAATGCTGCCGGCCAGCGCCACCGGCAGACCGGTTTCATTACAAAGCAGCGCGCCTGCTTCATCGGTAGCATACAGCCGCAGCTTCCTGCCGTCTACGCTTTCCGCCAGCATATATTGGTCAAATTCCACCGTCAGGCTGTCATTTTGCCAAGTGGCCGCCACAAATTGGGGCGCGGCCAGAGAAACCAAAGGAATATTTACCTCTGTTTGCACCGGCGGCACGGGAAGCTCGGCGCTAAAGGTGGCTGCATAGCCCGGCTTGCTATAGGCTACCCGCCACAGACCCCCGGGCACATCCCAGGCATACCAGCCCCGTTCATCGGTGACCACCGGGTTGCTCTGGTGTTGATAGTTTGCCGCATCCCAAACCTGCCAGCTACCATCCGCCGCCTGATAGGAAACGGTAGCGGTCACGCCGCTAAGTCTGTTTTGGGGCAGGGCTTCGTAGGTATAGCCGCTGGGGTCGATCAGCAACGGATTGGTGGGCAAGGTTTGTTTTTTCTTTCTGCCCGGATCATCCTCCTTGTCATCATCATCCTTGCAATCGCTATCTGCCGCCACCGCCTGCTTTAAAGATTCCAGCCGATCCGCCTGTCTGGCGTCAACCGCCATGCCCACAAATTGATTGGCCGCCCAAAGCCCCAGGGTGGTAGCGGTGCCGCCGGACAGCGCCGCCGAAAGGAACACGCCGCCTGCCTGGGCAAAGGCCTTGATCCCCATATCCGCTATGCCCATATGGAAGGCGCTTTTGATCTGCTCCTGATACACGTCCTGCATGGGCGAAGCGGTACAGCCTCGCGCCACCCGATCCGCCAGCTTTTGCAGCTGGTCGTTATAATCGCCGTAGCCACCTGCACCGGCCAAAGTCATCGCCAGATCGATCCCGTTGAGCCCCTCGGATAACGCATCCCCCATCAGCTCAAACTTGACCGCCTTGGCCAAGGCGCCCGCGGCCTGGGAAGCCACCTCCCCGCCTAAGGCGGAAACCGGGATCACCCCGCTGACGGTAAAGGAAAAGCCATTGCTATTTAGCTGATAATCGCTGGTATACTGGGCGATAGGATAGCGGGGATCGGCAATACTGACCGATTCGTAAAGGAAGGTATATTTCATATTCAAGTTGGCGCTGATCCTGCTATCTGCAAAGGTCAGGGGCAGTTGATATTGGAGGATATCCGCGTCTCCCGTATCCACCTGCCGGATCTGCCCTTGGGCGGAAGCCCAAAAGGCGCCCAGCCGGTTTAGGCTCTCCATGGTAGGCGGCGCGGTTAAATCCACATCCTCCCAGCCCTCCTCGGCCACGGTGTATTCCACCGTTGTGTCTATCTGCGCCTTGTTGAGCAGGCCGGTCAGACTGAGGAAGGTATTATAGAGCAGGGTATCGCCAAATTTGCTATCATCCTGCCGCTGGGGCAAATCCCCATTATAGGGGAAACGCTTGCCATTCACCACCAGAGCATCCAAACGCAAACGGGAGCTATTGCTGAATAAAATCCCCACATTGGTACCCAGTCGCGGATTATACATAACGGTATTGATGGCGTCGATGTGGGTGCCCACAGGCCAGAGAAAGTATTTGGTATCGGCTTCTTCACTTTTATTATAGCCGTAGGCCTTGATCACCGGCTCCTTGCTGCCATAGTATACCTGCTGCACCGGGCTGCGATACACCGTGCCCGCAGCGTCCTCCATCTGGCCGGTGATGGCATAATAGCAGGGATCCCCCTGCTCCGGCAGGGTTACGGCAAGCTTCCAGCTGCCGCCCCCCACCACCTGGGTGGAGCCCAGCAGCGTATTGCCTGCATACAAAGATACGGTGGTATCATCCTGCGCCGCACCGTAAACGGTGATATCCCGGGTATCGGTATCCCCAATGGGAATCAGTTGCAGCCGGGGCGCCTCCAGCCGCAGCACATCCAGCAGTTCCCATGTAGACTGGCCATCCCGGATATACTCTGCCCTGCTATCCAAAGAAAGCACATCCCGGGTAAGCGTATCCGCCAAACGCAGGCGGAAGCGCACGCTGCCCTGTAGCTGCTCCAGAGAAAGCTGGGAGCAATCCAGCTGGATCTTATGGTCGGAAACAGTGATCCCCACCTTTTGCTGGGCGTCCTCCGGCAGGGTTAGGGTGAGGCTGTTTGGCACCAGAGTAGCGTCCTCCGGCAGCTGATAGATCAGGCGGATCTGGGAGGGCGGGGTATCTCCATAATCCCCCAGAGAAATGCCGCCCCGCACAGTGTATTCCCCCCCGGGCACAAAGAAGCGGCTAACGGTGCTAAGCCATTTATCCCAGCCAAACACCCCGTTATTTTCCCGCTGGGTATCCAGCCGCAGCATGGTAGAGGGCGGCAGCTCCAGCCCGGAAAGCACGGTTCTGCGCCCATCGGCGATCTCCACATCCCGAAAGACCAGCGCGGACGAATCATAAAAATCCTCTGCATAGGCCAACGAAGCGCCGGTCACCTGCGATGGGGTATCCCCCCGATGAAACAGCACCGTATACTTGCCCGCAGGCAGCCGGGAGGCGGCCAAAAATTTGCCGGTGGCATGGGCGCTTTGCTGCCATACCGCCTCGGTGCCCTGCTGCAAATACAGGTCGGCGCTCCAGCTTTCCCCATCCCCATAGGTGGACCAGATGCCCCGCAGCTCGCCCAAATGCACAAGCTTGCCGGTGACCGTGCCATTGCCGTTTTCATCCAGAGTAACCGTTTGACTGTCCTTGCTATACCCTGCCTTCTGGCCAGAAATCTCCAGCCGCAGGGTATCTCCCGGCTGGGCGCAGGCCAAATAGATGCGGCTGGCGCCATTGCAGGAATAGGTAGCCCCATCCCGAGGGCCGCCTACCACCGTAAACTGCAATTTGCAGCTGGCAATTTCGTATAAATTGACCGGATAATAGTATTCCTCCATCTCCAGCCCCTTTAATTGCAGATGAAACTCCACGGCGCAGCAGCTTTCCAGATCAATATCCTGGGTAAGCGTGGTGGAAGACTGCATTTGCGGTTTGGCAACATACACATAGGTGCTGCCGCTGCTGTATTCATCCACCCGCAGGGTGAGATGCTCCTGAGGCAGGGAAGGCAGGCTATAGCGGCCGTTTTCATCCGTCAGCACACTGCCCCGGGACACATGCCCCTGGGGCTGGACGCTCCAATTGACCGCCACATGGGGCACCGGCCTGTGGGCGCTATCCCGCACCGTGCCGGATACCAGCGTATGCTGCCGCCGGGACAGCGTCAGATTGAGCTGCTGCTCCGACTGGTTCAGGGTAACCCGGGTTTTTGCGGAACTATCCGGCAGATAATACGCATTATAAAAGGGAGTGGGATCATTGCGATCCACCTGCAACTGTAGGGAAAGGGTTTCCCCCTGAGGCAGATACAGGTAGGAATCATTTAAAAGATAATTTTTGCAAATACCATCCTCGAAGCCCAGCTGGGTGATCCAAAGCCCATTGGCGTCATTCACCTGCAACAGCAGCAGCTGGCTGGCCAGATCATCCTCTATCAGCTGACCTTCTTCATCCACCAGCCGGATTTGCAGCCGGGTATAGGCTTTTGGCGTGGCGGTTACCTGGGTTATCATACCGCCCTGCACCGTCAGCCCCTGCGCCTGATAGAGCTGCCTGCCATCCCGGGTGATGATGCGCAGCTGATAATCCTCCCCGGGCAGCAGCCGGGATACCAGCGTATCGCCGTACAGATTGAGCGGCACGGTCTCACTACAGCCCAAGCTAGCACTATACAAGCGCAACTGGGCGCCATTGAGCAATGGGGCATGACCGCTGTAGTTGAGGGAGACCTGAACACTGCCGTTTACCAAAGCTGGCAGGTTGCGGCTCAGGGAGACCGTTTCCCCATCCACCAGAGCGGCTGCGCCGGTGACCTGTAGCGCGCCCTCGGGCAAAAGCAGCGACGCCTGATACAGACCGGGTGCGCTTTGGCTAAAGGGCGCTTCTAAAACATGGGCGCCGCTTGCATCCTCATAGGTCAGGCGGGCGGTGGGGGTTTGGGCAGCAGTGGCTGCAAGCCGCAGCACCACCGGGCTTAACGCATCGATGCAACCGTTATTATCCCAGCGGAACTGGCCGGTCAGCCTGCGCTCCGGCGCTTTGCCCACCTGCACCGTTACGGTGGCGGCAGGCGAAACATTGCCCGCCTTGTCATACGCGGTCACCTGATAGGTATAGCCGGTATCAAAGGCCAGACCGCTATCGGTGTAGCGGGTAACGGTCAAATCAGCCAAGGGGGTAAACTCTGTTTCCCCAGCTGCCTGGCGGCTGAGCAAATAACCGGCGGTGCCCACCGCGTCATAGGATGCGCCCCAGCTCAACTCCACCTGATTGACGCTGACCACCGCTGTAAAGCTGCCGGGCACAGCCGGGGGCAGCGTATCCGTGGGATCCGGGTCAGGCCCCGGCCCCGGGTCTGCATCCACGGTGATCGGCACCGTTTGGGTCAGCGGCGCAGAAAGGCCGCTGCCGTAGCTGGCCGCCAAGGTATAGCTGCCCCCGGGCAGATCTGCAGGCAGCGTCCATAAGGCGGCAGCATAGCTGCCCCCGGGCTGCAAGGGCAGCAGCAACCCTTCCAGCGGCCGGGGTAACCCACAGCCATCCGCCTTAAACCGGAACAGCTCTTTCCCGGCGGCGTTTTTGGCAGTCACCGTTGGCGCATAGCTTAACGGGCTTTGCATGGCAAGCCCTTCGTCCACGCCGGGCAGATTAAACGAGGTATGCAGCAATCTGGCGCCGCCGCCGTCCCCAGCCTGCACCGTCAAGGAGACGATCTCTCCCGGCTGATAGACTGATTTTTCCGCTACCAGAGAAAGGTTTAATCCGTGATCGAAGGCAACTGTGGCGGCAGCTTGGGCGGAAAAGCTTTTTTCCAGCCAATAGCTCCACAAACCGGCCAAATCTTCATCGCTCACAGCCGCCTGCATCCGGTACGCGCCCTTGCTGATATAAATAGACCGGGATACCAGCAGCGGATCACGGGTTTGGGCATAAAACAGCGGCGATACCGCCGCCCCTTCCGGGAACAGCAAAAAGCTGGGCACATAGGTTCCGCCGCCGCCGTTGACGGTGAGGGGAACGCAATCTCCGCTGCCGCCTAAAGTCAGGCTGCAATCGTCCGCCAGCGCTACCTGCCTACTAAGCGCATACAGGCAAGCATCCCCGTTAAAGCTCCAAGGCTCCTGATCCTGACAAACCAGGGCTTGCACCAAATAGTTACCGGAGACCAGCCGGGGCGAAAGCAGCCCGCCTTCTACCGCCTGATACCAGGCCGCGCCAGCTTGATCATACCCGGTAAGCAGGCAGTAGTCTACCCCGGCCAAGGGCGTATCCGTCTGATCGGCGGCCGTAAGCGTCAGCCGGTGCAAGGTCAGCTTGCTGGCATCCACCGTCAGCTCCTGCCCCTCTCCGGGCGCAAGCTCCACAAAATGCAGCCAATCATCGGCGGCCAACAGCAAGCCATACTGCCAATCCTCTCCCGGCAGCCCGGGCTGGCTAAACTGCACCCAGCCATCGGCGTCGGTATAGAGGGTTTCCAAGGGCTGATACACGGTTTGGTCGGCTTTGCGCCCCTGCAAAATCACCTCTCCATCCGCCAAAGGCGCTCCCTGCTCATCCAACAGCCGCAGCCGCAGCCAAGGGGTACCGGCGGTGGTTATGGTAATCGCCACACTGGGCAAGGGGGTATTGACGATACCCAGCGCTGTCAAATCATGCTCCACCGCCAAAGTATACTCTCCCGGCTCTCCGTCGCAGCGGCCGGAAAAATCCCCCCCATTCAGGGTGAGCCGGGGGGAAACCGGGCTATAATTGCTGCCTTGCCCCTGCTGCACCAACAAAACCCGGTTGCCGTAGGCATCGGTAATTTGATGAGTATACTCCAGCCAGTCATACTGGGGCACCACCGGCTGGGGTACGGTCAACGTTTCCGTCAAGGGGGTATAGCCATGCTGTAGCTGCCGCAGACTGCCCGCTCCATGAACGGCCGGGGCGATCTGATACAGCAGCTTCCCGGCGCCGCCGCTACCGTTAGCAAAGGTTGCAGACAGGTCATAGCCATAGACCCCGGGAGTCAGCAGCAAATCCCGGTCAATCGGCATATCCATGCGGCTTTCCCCATCCACCAGGGTCAAAGCCACATCCGTCATCTGGGCATCCGGAGCCAACCGCACCAGGGCAGGCTCTATCCCCGCCAGATCCAAAGCAGTGGCAGTGGGGCTGACCGGCGCGTTTTTCAAGGTGAGATAGCAGCCCTTGGCCGGATTGTACAAGGTAAGATCATAGCTGCCCGGGGAAAGATAGCAGGCGGCATTGCCGCTGCGATCCAGCTTGACAAACTGCTCCAGCGCCAGGCTTTGGCCAATGTCCTCCAGCGGCTGGCCGTGATAGCGCACCCCCAGGCTTACGGTGCTGCCGGAAAGATCGGGCAGACCGGCCGCCGCTGCGGCAACAGAAACCGCCACCGCCTGGCTGCCGTCGATGGTCACCTGCCCCAGCTGGGTCAAGGGCTGCACATAGAGGAAATCGGCGGCTGCACCCCGCACCAGCAGCAGATAGTTGCCACCGGCAGGCAGTTGATTTTCCAGCAAGGTGAGCTGCCCCAGCTGATCCAGATTGCCCTGATACAGCAGATCCCAGCCGTTTTCGTCATCGGGACTGACAATCAGCGTGGGCGCGCCTGCCGCCGCCAAGCCGTCGGGGCGGTTGACCGTTAGCTGCAATCCACCAGTATCGCCGGTGAGCAAAAACCAGGGGCTGCGCTCCGCCCAAGAAGTTTGGGGACTGCCTTTATAGGTATATTGATATTCCGCTCGCAGGCTGTAGCGGCCTGCCGGGTATGTCCCCGCCGTAAAGGTCAGCTCCACCACACCGGAAGCGGGCAGAGGATTGGCAGCATCATATTCCGCCAGCAACGCCGCCTGCTCCCCATCCGGGCCCAGTAAGGAAACGGTCATCTGCTCCACCAGCTCCGGCGGGTCTACCAGCAGCCGCACCGTAACCTGACCGCTGTATACGCCATCGTCCTTGGGAGCCAAAAACTCTGCCTGGGGATAGGTATCCACCTTGCCATCCAGCGCCGCTTTTAGGGTCAGCACCGCATCGCCGTTCTTGAGCTCGTAGCTGTTTTGCAGCAGATAGGCCAGCTTTTGCCAGCTATACTCCGGATAGACGGCACAAAGCACCGCCGCCACGCCGCTGACATGAGCTGCCGCCTGAGAGGTGCCGGTCAACAGGCCGTATTGATCCCCCGGCAGGGTGGAAAGGATATCCTCCCCGGGGGCGGTCACATCCGCCCCGCTATTGCTTAGGGATAATACCCGGTTATCCTGATCCAGCGCGCCTACGGAAAGCACCCCGGGCAGGCAGGCCGGATAGTAATTGTCCAGCGTATACTTGCCGTCATTGCCAGCCGCGGCAACCACCAAAGCGCCCTTATCCTGGGCATATTGCACCGCCGCCGCCAGTGTGCGGGGATAATCCGGCAAATAGCTGCCTACGGAAAGGTTGATGATCTGGGCGCCATGATCCGCCGCCCAGCGAATACCGGCAGCAATATTGGCGGTGCTGCCCAAGCCATGGCTGTCCAGCACCTTCACCGGCATGATCTGCACCGGCAGCGTTCCCGCTACCCCGGCAATGCCTACCCCTTGGCTATCGCTGCCAGCAAGAGGATTGTCAGTGGCGGCGGCGATGATCCCGGCCAAATGGGTGCCGTGGCCTTCCGGGGAATCATCGGCGGTTTCGCTGGTTTGCGCCAGCAGATTGTAGCCCTCCACCAGCCGCCCGGCCAAATCCTCGTGGCTGCTGTCCACGCCGGTATCCAACACCGCTACGATCACCTGCTGGGGAGTTTCGCCATCCAAAAGCTGCTCTGCCCGCTGCCAACCGGCCACCGCCGCCATATGGGCGGCATCCAATGCCCATTGCTGGCCAAAACTGGGGTCGCAGGGGTCGCCGTTTTGCGCCCACTGGGCGGCAAACAGATAATTGGGCTCGGCATACACCACCCCCTCCTGCTGGGAGAGTGCCTGCGCCTGCCGGCGCAGAGAACCATTTTCCGTCCCCGCTGCGGTTTCCAGCCGCAAGCCCTGGGGGGCGGCAGCATCGCCGTAGGCGATCAGCAGCCCGTCTGCAGCAGGGACCTGCCCCTGCTGGGAGCAGACAAACACCGCCAGCAGCACCAGACAAAGCAGCGCCGCCCCAGCCCAATAGAGCTTTCTTTTTTGCAGCAGGGAAATTGCCTTGGAAAAACGAATTTTGCGCATTTGCATCATCGCACAACCTCTCTTTGTTATGATTGAGGAAAACTCCTTTGGGCTGTCGCCCTTCTACCTTTTATTGAAACCAAAACGCTTATCACCTTTTCTTACCGCTCTCCATAAAGCCTATGTACCAACCAAACCCGCCATGCCGCAGCGATCGGCCAACCACAAAAAGAAACGCCTACAAACGATCCGGCGCATCCTCATGGCAAAAGCCCCGATACCCTTCGATCAGCTGGGCAATATCCAGACAACCCAGCGCATACAAGATCCGCTGCTTTTGTTCATATACCGCCAAAACCGGCAAGCCCAAAGCTGCCGCTGTTTCCCCTGTGGTATAGCCTTCCACCATATAGCGAAAAAGCAGCTGCTCTCCCGGCAGCAGATCGCAAAGCCGCTGTTCCTTTTCTTTTTCCGTTAAGCAAAGCATCTGCCTCACCTCCGCTGGGCAAATTGTGCTGTCATTTGCGGACAGCTTAACTATTTTAGCATAGCGGCAAAAAGCCCTCCCGGCAACCCCTATCAAGCAGCCAAAGCACCAAAAAGCACCCCCTACGTTTCTAGGGGGTGCGATAAAACGCCTGCTACACGCAGAAGAGGATTGCTTTAGCAAAAAAGCACAGCCGGGGTGGCTTGGCCAATTCAGGCGTCCTCAAGATAATCCTTTAGCAGCAAAAGCAGCTCGCCCCGGCTGTTGATCTCCAGCTTACGGTAAACCGCTGTGGCATAAGAATTGACGGTAGAGTGAGCCAAAGACAGGGAGGCTGCCGTTTGACGAATGGTATAGCCCCGCAGCAGCAGCCGGGTTACGGCAATTTCCTGAGGAGCCAGCTTCTTTTGCCGCAGAAAGGCTTCCAAACGGCTAAACCGGGTCACATCCGTAC
>CAYOVS010000003.1:0-10865 GCA_964407445.1 uncultured Peptococcaceae bacterium | reverse complement strand
TACGCTGGGTATCATCGATCCAATCGCCCGCATAAAGCGAACGCATAAAATAAGGCAGCGCCACAAAAAAGCTTAGCAGCAAACAGGCAGAACAAACCGCGATTATCAGCCAATAGGGATAGCAAAAGCGGAGCATCGTAAAGCCTGCGCCATAGTATCCGGCACAAAGCACGATCCCCAGCCGGTAAAAGCGCAAGCTAGCAAAGCGCTTGCTCATCACCCCAGCCAAATAGTAGATATTGGTCAGGCCAAAGGCATAGGCCAAGCCGAAGCAAAGGCTGGCCCACGCTGCAAGGCCCACAAGCTGCGCCGCCGCCAAAGACAGCACAAAGCCTGCGCCCAAAAGCCCAAAGGACAGATTGAGCAAAGGCTCTACAAACATCCCCAGCTTTTGCCGCAGCAACAGCAGCAGCACCAAACCAGCGATCACCCCTGCCACATACCAGGGCAGCAGCCCAACCCCTGCCAAACCGGCCAAGCCATGCACCACCGCCGGGGCGGCCAAATCATTCAGCGCCATCGCCAAAAAAACCACCGGCAGCAGCGAATAGCTCTTTTTGGGCAAGGGCGCTGCCGATTCTGCCAAAGAAACCTCCTCCCGGGGAAAGCAAAAGGCACAAGGCAGCAGCAGCAACAGACAGCCCACCGTAAAATACAGGGGAAAGCCTTTCGGCGCAACCGCTCCCAGAAACAAAGCCGTCAGCTTGGGCAAGGCCACCGCCAGCACCATGGAAAGCAGCTTTTCCGGGTTATTGAGCAGCATAAAAAAGCCGTAGCCCATGGCGGTGAACAAGTAGCCCATGGCAGCGGAAAGCAGCCCGGCCCATACCGGGGTATATTGGGGCAACAAAAAGCTGCCCCCGGCAAAGCACAACGCCAAAGGCGCCACATAGCGGGCGCCTGCCACAAATTGCTCTGGCCGCAGCAAAACCGCCGTCAGGGGACAAACCGGCAGCCACAGCCACAGCCAAGGCAGCCGCAAACCGTCGCCGAAAAAGCCCCGGGGAAAGGCGGCGCAGGCCAATTGGGGCAGCACGCAAACGTACAGCCAGCAGAACACCCCAATCCACCCCAGCATCCAGGGCAGGTATGCCTTGCGGCAAGCAAGGGACAGCTCTTTTGTTTTTGCAAATAAGGGTTTTTCCATACGCCCTCCTGCAAGCGCTGCCTGCCCCAAGCGCGCTGCTATTTTCCGGCGGATTGCAATGAACTGGCGGATTGCTCCGCTGCTTTTGCAATAGGCCTGCAATGGCTTCCTCCGGCAACGGGATTTGGGGCTACGGGTATCCGCAGACATTGATTGAACAAAGGTATCCCTATTTTATTCCAGCCGCAGCTCCACCATATTGTGGCCATCCTCGTAGCTGTGGCGCAGTTCCTGCGCCAGATGGCGGATCAGGGAGAGAGAGATGGGGTCGGCAGCGGCGATAGGATCAAAAGAAGCGCCGTTCCAGCCAAAGCGCAGGTGGCAATCGCCACCATCCTCGTTGACCGTCACCGTAAACTCCAAAGGATACCCTTGCGGCGGCAAGCTGGGCAGGATGGTTTGCCGTGCTACTTCTTCAAAGAGCAGCTGAATCCGGCCAACCTGCTTGGGCGCCAGCAATTGCTTGGCGCCAAACTGCTGCAATTGGCTGTTTAAGCCGTAGAAATCGTATTGGGGACTGGTGATCCCAGCGCTAAACACCTTGAGCCGATTGATAAAGGCACGGGTCTTTTGCCGCTGGGGATGCTCGAAGATCTGTTCCGGCGGCCCCTGCTCGTAGATGACGCCTTCGTCCATATAAAAAACTCTGGTGGAAACATCCCGGGCAAAGCGCATCTCATGGGTGACGATCAGCATGGTCAAGCCCTGGGCCGCCAAGGCCCGAATCACGCTGAGCACCTCCCCCACCATGGTGGGATCCAAAGCGGAGGTGGGCTCGTCAAAAAGCACGATATCCGGGTGCATGGCCAGCGCACGGGCGATGGCCACCCGCTGCTTTTGCCCACCGGAAAGCTCATCCGGATAGGCATAGGCCTTCTCGCCCAAGCCTACCATGCTCAGCAAGGATTTGGCTTCCTCATAGGCTTGCTGCTTCTCCAGCTTTAGCGCGTACTGCGGTCCCAGCATCACATTTTCAATCACCATCAGATGGGAGAACAGGTTAAAAGATTGAAAAACCATGCCCATTTTTTGGCGAATCTGCAAAATATTTGTTTCTTTATCCACAATATTTTGTCCATTTATCAAAATATTGCCGCTGGTTGGCTGTTCTAACAGATTAATGCAGCGCAGAAAGGTGCTTTTGCCGGTACCGGAGGGGCCGATGATCGAAATGACCTCTCCCTTTTCAATTTCCGCATTTACATCCGAGAGCACGGTCAAATCGCCGTATTGTTTGCACAGGTTTTGCACGCTGATCATTTGTCGGTCACTCCTTTCACGCGCCGTTGCCTTTGCTTGGGATCAATCTTTACCTGAATCAGATCCAGCAGAGAGGCCAAGCCAAAAGATAGCAAAAAGTAGATGACCGCCGTGGCGATCAAGGGGAAAAAGGCCTCGTAGGTACGGCCGCGAATGATATCCGTAACCTTGGTTAAATCCTGCACCGCAATATATCCCACTACCGAGGTCATTTTGACCATAGCGATAAATTCTCCCTTGAAAATCGGGATCACATACCGCGCCGCCTGGGGGAAAACAATCTTGCGGAAAATCAGCAGCTTATTCAGACCCACCGCCGTTGCCGCTTCCAGCTGTCCCCGGTCTACCGCTTCCACACCGGTACGCATCATTTCTGAAACATAGGCGGCAAAATTGAGCGCAAAGCCCACAATAGCCACATATACCCCATCCATACGGGAAGAAGCAAAGACGATATAATAGAGGATCATCAAAAAGACCACGGTTGGGATGCCCTGCACCAAACGGATATAAACCCGCGCCAAGCCGGAAAGCAGCGTATGCCGGGAACGCCTTCCCATACAAACCACAACCCCAAGCAGCGTGCCCAGCACCAAAGCACCCAAAGAAAGCAGCAGGGTGACGCCGATACCGCTGACCACCATTTTCCAGCGCGCCTCGGTGATAAAGGTTTTCTCAAAGCTGTTTTTGATCCCCTGCCAAAAGCCTACATCGCTTTGGGGAGCCACTTGTCGCACCACCATAACGGTGCCGCCGTCATAATTGGGTTGGGTAAAGGAGACGGATTTCATTCTTTCTTCGGTGATGGAGATACAGCAAGCGGCGATATCATATTTTCCGGAGGAAATCCCCGAAATAATGCCACCCAGATCAATAAGGGTAATCTCCAAATCATAGCCCAGCTTCTCGCAAACCAGCCGCAGGATATCCAAATCATACCCCACAACCTCTCCATCCTTGACATAAATAAAAGGCTGCTGTGTTGGATCGGTAATAAATTGCAGCACACCCTTTTCCCCGGTAAGGGTTACCTCCTCCAGCACCTTGTCCTTTTCCTCGCCGTCCATCCATTTTGCCTTCAAACGGTCTATGGTGCCATCCGCAAACAGCTCCGTCAAAACACTATCGATTTCATCCCGCAGCGCGGTATTTTCCAGAGATAGCGCATAGCCGTAATGGTCGTCCGGCATATTATCCTGAAAATAGGTCACCGAATCCTGGCGAGAGAGCATCCTGGCCACCGGCTCATCCGTAAGAAAGCCATCAATTTTATGAGCCTTCAGGGCGGTTAATTCGTCCGAAAGATTGTTGAAATAAACCGTCTCTGCCGTAGGCGGAGCGTATTCCTGCAACGTCTTATCAAAAATACTGCCGGTGGGTATGCCTACTTTTCTATTGGCAAATTGGGAAAGCTCCGTAAATTCCCCCACTGGCGCTTGCGCGGCGTCAGAAACAGGCTTTCTGCTGAGAATCACCTGTGGATTTTCAAAATATATCTGGCTAAAATTCACCGCCTGCTTGCGTTCCTCCGTGGCGGTCATATTGGAAATGATCACATCCGATTTATCGCTTTGCAAATGGGCCAGCAACGCCGAAAACTGCATATCAAAGAACTCTACCTGCATATCCAGCTCATAGGCAATACGCTGGATCAGCTCGATATCCAAACCGGCGTATTGGTTGTTATACACAAAATTGACCGGCTCCCGGTTGGCGGCAATCGCCACCCGCAGCACCTGCCCGCTATTGGATTGGGGAATCTCCACCAGCTCATAAGGCTCGCCGCTTGGTTTGATCCAGTGACCGATGATTTCATCCATGGTGCCATCTTCTTTATAACGGGTGATAATTTCATCAATTTTTTCCAATAGCTGGGGATTATCCTTTTTTAGCGCAATAGAGATCCCCTCATCTAATACATTAACATAGGCGATTTGCAAATCGCTATTTTTTTGGACAAAATTTTGCGCCGTAGTCCTAGCGGTTATTACATAATCCAGCTTATTGCCCTGTAATGCGGCAATAGCGTCAGGAATCGCATCAAAGCTATCATATCGCGCGTCCGGGTATGTCTCCAACAAATACTTTTCCCCCGTGGAGCCAGTCATCCCGCCGACCCGGGCAGTAGCAAGTGGCGGCAAGTTTCCTTGTGCCTGGGTAATGGCAGCATCCGTGGTATCTGCCGTACAGCCGCTCAAAAACAACGGCAGCCAACATAGACACAGGCCGCAAAGCAAAACCAGAATGGTTTTTTGCATTTGCTTTCACATCCTATCCATATTTTATTTCAGATTGTATTACAGCTTCTACACACTTGCATTTTTATCGATCAACTAAAATTTTTGCGCATGGTAAAGATATTTTTGCCATCCTGATAGCGATACTCCACCTGATCCATGCTTTTTTTGACCATATATACACCCAAGCCGCCGATTTTGCGTTCCTGGGCGCTTTGGGTAATATCGGGATCGTCCGCCGCCAGCGGGTCATAGGGGTAGCCGCTATCGGCAAAGCTGATCTCCGCCCCCGGAGGCTGCTGCAAAAGGGAAACGGCGATTTGGGCTTGGCCGCTGCCTTCCCCATAGGCGTAATGGGCGATATTAACAAAAATTTCCTCGGCGGCAATGGCGATCTGCACCATGGCCTTTGGCGGACAATCCGCCGCTTCCAGCTGCTGCTGGATAAAATCCAGCACCGCATCCAGCTGCGCCAATTGGGCGGGAACCGTCAGCTCCTTCATTGCGCCACCTCCCCATTGCCCCGATATTCCAAAGCCAGCATGGTGATATCATCTGCCTGCTCCGCCCCCTGGGCGAACAGGTCGATTTCTTCCTTCATCTTACGCAGCAGCACTTCCACAGAAACGCCCTGCATTCCCTGGCTGTTCAACACCTCTTGCAGCCGGGGATCGGAAAACAGCTCCAGCGCGGGATTGAGGGCTTCGGTAACGCCATCGGTGTAGAGATAGATCCGGTCGCCCTTTTCCAAAGTCAGCTCGGCTTGTCTGTAGCGGATATCCTCCATACCGGCCAGCACAAAGCCGGGGCGGGTTTCCAGCCATTGATATGCGCCGTCTTTTTTCTTGACCAGCGGCTTATTGTGGCCTGCATTGGCATAGGAAAGCGCGCCGGTGCGCAAATCCAGCAAGCCCATCCAAGCGGTGACAAACATCCCGGCCTCGTTGTTTTCGCAAAGCTGGCGGTTGACATTGGTGAACACCTCTGCCGGGCCCTGACCGGTTTGGGCGTGGTTCTTAATCAGCGTTTTGGCGATCACCATAAACAGCGCGGCGGGAACCCCCTTGCCGGAAACATCCGCCATCACCAGAGCCAGATGATTTTCGTCGGTGAGGAAAAAATCGTAGAAATCGCCGCCCACCTCTTTGGCCGGGTTCATGGTAGCATAGATATCCAGCTCGGGGCGATCGGGAAAAGCCGGGAAAATACAGGGCAGCATGGAAGCCTGAATTTTGGTGGCCACATTCAGCTCTGTGCCGATCCGCTCTTTTTCCGCCGTGACCGCAGTGAGATTGTGGATATATTCGTTGATCTCCCGCTCCATCGTCTTGATGGAAAGAGAAAGGTGCTCGATCTCGTCACCGGTGTGGATATGCAGCAGCGAAATTGCCGTATCCTGCCGGTTGTCCTGATCCGAAACAAAGCTTGCAGCAGCGGAGGCCAGTTGATTGATGGGACGGATCAGCGCCCGGTTGATCAGCAGCAGAATCACACCGATCAGCAGCACGGTGATCCCCAGCAGGATCAGGCTGACCATCCGCAAAAACTGCTGCCGGTCGGCCATGATCGCATCCATGGAAATATCTACCCCCACAATGGCCGCCACCTGCCCGTCACCGGTCAAAATTGGCGCCCCGGCAGAGCATAGCCAGCCAAAATCCTCCGTATTGGTGATAAAAGCGGGCAAACCTTGTTCCAGCTTATCCAGATATTGGTAATTTTGGGCTGCCAGGGGATAGATTTCCCCCAGCTCACAGGCTTCTCCCGGCGTATCCGCGTCGATCACATACATCACCTGTCCATCCGGGGACAAGTATTCTACATATAAGTATAAGACCTGCATATTATCCTTGATCTCAAAAAGGGTGTCCAGCATCTTTTGATACGCCCCATCCTTGATCGCCTGCACCCGCGCCGCATAATCCGCAGCCGCCGGATCCAAGGCCTGTACCTGCCGGATATAATCGGCGATCCGATCTCCATCCATCTGCCCGGCGGCAGTAGCGGCAATATTTGCCGCATTGCTGCGGTAATGCTCATCCATTGTGTTGCTGTAAACCTGATAGCTGATAAATACCGCCGTAAAAGCCAGCAAAACAGCAATAACCACCACACCAAAAATTGTCTTTAAACGAAGCGAAATTCCACGCACAGCAATCTACCCCTCCCTCTATAAACAACAGCAACAAAACTAACCAGCAAAGCGATGCAGCCATAACCCAGAAAGCCAGCGAGCGAAGCGATGCGGCACGACACCGGCCAGCCAGCGAGCAACGCGATGCGGCGCGACACCGGCCAGCCAGCGAGCAAAGCGATGCGGCACGACACCGGCCAGCCAGCGAGCAACGCGATGCGGCGCGACACCGGCCAGCCAGCCTAGAACGCCGCCCATATCCGCACCCAAGTACGCAAACCCGCCCGTAAGATAGCCGCCAACCAGTAACACAACCAGAGAGCGAAAAGAAGTGCCGATAGACGGTTTTGCGGCTCCTGTGACGCGAGGGCGCGTATCCATAAATACGTAACCGAACGGCACGGGAGCCGCACAAACCGTATGGCGGTGCTTATTTTCGCGGAGGTAAGAATGGTGCCGCCAGCCTCATACGCGGACGATTAGGGTGTTGAACCCCATGTACCTTCGATAAAAAAAATCCTTAGCCTTGCTCTTCACCATATTGACGCCGATGGCGTCCAAGCCTTCTTCCTGCATACCAAAGGGATTAAAATCCACCGCGTTATCCCGGATATGCAGCTCAAAGCTGTTATCGGCCATGGCGATCAGGGTAAGCTCGATGTATTCGTTGCCCTGCCCGCGAAAGCCGTTCAGGATAATGGCCTGACAAATCTCCTCCACCGTCAGGTTGACATAATACTGCTGCTTGAAATCGGCGCTCCACTGCTCGCAAAAGGACTCCACCTCTTGGGTGAGCTGGCTAAAATCCTCCCCTTGGTTGTCGATAGTTTTGTGATAGACCCGACCTTCCTCCAAAAGCTGGGGCGGGCGCTTTTTTTCCCACACAGATTTGATCGCCTGCCAAAGCAGCAAAGAGATCAGCTCGTTGAGGGGGAAAACCAGCCAGAACAGTAAAATATCCCCGGTGGAAAACAGCAGAGCGCACAGCAGATATACGGCAAAGCCCCGCAAAAAGTTGATCATCGGCACATATCGTTCCAAACCTACCGCGCTATAATAACTGCAAAGCAGCACCGCATAACCGCCGATCACCCCGCTTAGGCAATAGAGCCGCACCGCCTGGACGCACAGATCCACCGCCTCTGACGCCACCAAGCCAAAGAGCAGCGCTATCGGCTGGGCAAAAAAGCCGATGGCTAGCGCCAGCAGGACGCCAAGGCTCATCCCCCAGCGCAACCCCAGATACAAGATCCCACGCTCGGCGGGGTAATTATTTTCCCCCCGCAGGGTGGCGCAAAGGGGCTGGATGGCAGAGCCGGTGCCCTCAAAGACCGAAAGCAGCACATAAGACACATTGACGGTTACATTGAACACCGCCGCGCCGATAGTGCCGCCCAGCGCCAGCAGCAGATGATTGAGCACCGCCAGCAGCACAAACTGAAAGATATACTGGGACGATACGGAAAAGCCGGAGCAAAAATTGTCCCAGATCAGCCGAAAATCCGGCTTGACCCACTGCAAACGCAAAATGGACCAGCGGAAAAACAAATGGGGCAGATAAATGGCAATGGCCAAAACCCGACCGATCAGCGTAGCATAGCAGGCCCCGGCCACCCCCAGATCCCAAACCAGCACAAAAAGAATATTCAGCCCGATATCCGCCACATTGCCCACAATAAAGCCAAGAGAGGCCAGCTTTTGGTTATCGTCGCTGCGCACATAATAGTAAAGCAAAAAATTGAGAAAGAACAAAGGCGCGCCCCAAAGCAAAATCCGCACATAGGTCTGGCACAAGGCATATACCTGGGTATCTGCCCGCCCCGCCCCCAAAAGCAGCATCACCTGAGGTAAAAACAAATTGCCCAGCAGCGCCAGCAAAACCCCCAGAGACAAGGACGCCAGCAGCATTTGATTAAAATTTGCCAGCGCCAGCTTCACCTTGCCCTGCCCCAGCAGCTTGCTGTAGCAGATGGAGCCGCCCACTGCCAAACCGATATCAAACACATTGAAGATCATAAATACCGGGGTGGCCAAACCGATGGCCGCCAGCCCCGGCGCACCCATCCGCACCCCCACCACCAACGCGTCCACAATATTCCCCAGAGCCAGCCCCAGGGAAGCCGCCAGCGAGGGGATAAAAAAGCGGAGGAACATCCGCTTGGTAAAATAGGTTTCTTTTTTTTGCTGGGGGTATGCTTGTGTCATGGGAGAACCCGTCCTATCCATAGTTGTTGAAAACCGCTGGGCATCATTTCCAGCTTATGCTGGCGCAGCCCCGGCACGCCCAGATCTTCCTCCCGGTTGATCTGCCGCACCTGCTCCGGCAAACGGCAATATAGCTCCCATTTCAGGTAGCAATCCATATCCGGCAGCAGCGTTTTGGAGATATGCAAATCGAACACATTGTCGGTCAGCATATCCCCTACGGCAAAGCCGCAGGGTTTGCCCTCTGCCCACAGCAGCAGCCCAAACAGGGAAAGCTGCCGCCAATAGGTCAAAGCCCGCTTGGTTTCGTTCAGATCCGCGTTAATGGCATTGCCGTTAAATTTTCTGCCCCACTGCTCCGTCGCCGCAAAAAAATGGGGCAACGTATCTTCGGTCAAGGACAAAAACTGCCAGGGCTTCAGCTTGCGACCCCGGTTCACCTTGCCCCGCAAATGGCGAAAATGCCCTCCCGCCAAAGATACCTGCTCTTTGCGGTCATAAAGATATTCCCAGTCGTCCCGCGCCTCTGTAAAAGAAAAAACGCCGGGAAAGGATTCTTCTAAAAAACACATATCCTCCCGGCGTACATATTGAAAGGACTGCGCTCCGTCCTTCAGCAGCCCGGCGATCATCCGACGCTTGGCGGCATCTGTGCCGCAGGGGAAAAAATATCGTCCCGGCTGGCCATCCTGCCGCCGCACGCAAAACCCGTCCGGCCACAGGGCGATGGACAATTGCATTCGTTTTTCCCAGATAAACAGCGAAGAAAAAGCATGAGAAGATAGCCGGTGCCCATTGACCCGGCGTATCTTCTCAATTTGCTCCTGTTGTGCTAGCGTGATTTCCGTAAACATCCTTACTCGATGGTCAAAATATCGGTAAAACCAGTGATCTCAAAAACTTCCATAATGGTTTCGTTGACGTTTTGGATCTTCATCGCCCCTTGCTTGTTCATTTGCTTTTGGGTAGCCAGCAGCACCCGCAAACCGGCGCTGGACAAATACTCCAAACCGGCCATATCCAATACCAGCGCGGTCACACCATCCAAACTGCTTTTGACAACGGCTTCCAGCTGGGGAGCGGTATTGGTATCCAAACGGCCTTCCAACGTTAAGATCAAGGAACTATCCTGCTTATTTTGTTTGATTTCCATGAGCGTATCTCCTTTTTATGTAAATATATCAACTATCCGCAAATTAAAAATGTTTTTTGACCACAAGATCCACGGTATCTTTATCCGCACCCACGATCACGTCATCGGCAAAATTGACAATGATGGATTTTTCCAAACCATCCCATTCCGGCTCCAGCAGCTCATCCCCATTATCCAGATAATTGACCATGCTCCATTCCTGGGGATAAACTCCGTATCCGCCGGTAAGCAGATAGGCTTCCGGCGGCATTTGGCTGGCCGTATACAAAAAATCCTCCATTACCGCCATGATCCGGGCCTTGACGCCCTTGACCTTGGCGTTTTTGCCCTCGGGACTTAACGAAACAAATTCCCGCTTTTGATCCATTGACACATTGGCCCTGGCAGAAAGACAAAGGGAAAAGCCTGTCTCGTCATGATCAATATGAAAGCTGGTTTCCGCCGATTGCAGCAGTGTTTCCGTCATAGAAAGCATTTCTTCTGCCAAAAGGCGCAAAACATTTGCTTCCCGGGTAGAAAGCCGATATTGCTCCACGGTTTCTGTTACAGTTTGCATGACTTGATTCATTGTAATCATGCTAATCTCCTCCGATCCATTTTACGGTCATAGCTTGAGCGAAATTGTCCCTACGACCAAGTATGCGCCCCTTACCATGCCGGATTGCCCCACAGCAGGCAACCAGGCAACCAGGCAGCCAGTTACACCCGTTGCAGTTTGCCAAAGACGAT
>CAYOVS010000002.1:24872-28116 GCA_964407445.1 uncultured Peptococcaceae bacterium | reverse complement strand
ACCCGGGCTCAAACGCTATCCGTTGGCGTGCTTCCGTAATTGTCCGCAGGCCGCGTCAATATCCCGGCCGCGAGGCTCTCTAAATTGATAATTAATCTTGTTCTTTTGACAAACCGCGATAAATTTCTCAATGGATTGCGGCGGCGAAGGGCGAAATTCTGCCTTTCCCACCGAATTGGCAGGTATAATATTAACAAGAATATCCTCTCCTGTCAACAAATCAGCCAAAAGCCGGGCCATAGCGGGGCTGTCGTTCACCCCGTCAAACAACGCGTATTCAAAGGTGATCCGCCGTCCTGTTTGCCGCCGGTAATCCCGGCAGGCCTCCATCAGCTGCGCCAAACTCCAATGGGCAGCGCCGGGCATTAGCTGCTTGCGCAGCGCTTCATCGGCGCTATGCAGGGAGACCGCCAGCTCTACCGGCTGGGGCCATTGGCTCAGCGCATAGATCTGGGGCACAATGCCGCAGGTGGAAACGGTGATCCGGCGATGGCCAATGTTCATCCCATCCGGGTCGTTGAGCAAAGCCAAGGCCTGCGCCACCTGCTCCAGATTGTACAGGGGCTCGCCCATGCCCATAAACACCACATTGGTCAGCCCGGCAAAACCCAGCTCCCGGGCAAAAGCATCCGCCAGCTGCGCCTGGGCAACGATCTCCCCAGCCGTCAGATTGCGAAAGCTGCGAAACGCGCCGGTGGCGCAAAAGGCACAATTCATCGCGCAGCCGCTTTGGCTGCTGACGCAGCAGGTAGCTCGATCCCGGCTGTCTTTGCGCCGGTAGAGCATCAGCGCCATTTCGATCTGTTCTCCATCCGCCAGCTCCAAAAGCAGCTTGGCCGTATCCCCCGCCGCCGCAACCTGCCGCCGCAGCACCTTCGGCACGGTAAGCGTGGTTTCCTCCGCCAGATGCCGCCGCAGGGAAAGGGGCAGATTGGTCATTTGGTCAACCGCTGTTACGCCCTTTTGCTGCACCCAGGAAAACACCTGCCCGGCGCGAAAGCCCGGCTGACCCCAATCCGCCAGCAGTGCCTGCACTTGCTCCCGGCGCAACCCTCGCAGATCCGGCTTTTCCGCCAACTCATGCATGTTCGTCCCTCTGCAGCAAGGCGATAAAAAAGCCTTCCCGACCTTGATTTTGGGGCAGCAATTGGATCGCGCCCTGTTTTGCAGCAGCAATATCCGTCTCTGCGGTAAAAATCTGCGCCAGCTTGTCCATGGGAATCAAATGATAATCACTGCGCGCCGCCAAAAAGCGCCGCACATTGTCGATATTTTCTTCTTGGGTAATGGTACAGGTAGAAAAACACAGCCTGCCGCCAGGACGGATGCAATCCGCCGCGGAAAACAGCATTTGCAGCCCCTGCTCTGCCAAACGGGGAATGTCCTCCGGCCTTTTGCGCCAGCGGGCGTCCGCCCGGGAGGCCAAAGTGCCCAGGCCGCTGCAAGGCGCGTCCAAAAGCAAAGCGTCCGCCTGCACCCGGGCTTCTTTCCCCAGGGAGAGCGCGTCAGCCAGCACCGTTTCGATCGTATAGACGCCCAGCAAATGGGCGGTATCTTCGATGAGATTTAATTTGTGGGGATGGATATCGCAGGCCATCACCGCGCCGTCGTTTTCCATCAGCGCCGCCAGATGGGTGGCCTTGCCGCCGGGGGCGGCGCACATATCCACCACCCGCATCCCCGGCTGGGGATTCAGCGCATGCGCCACCAAGGCAGAAGCCTCGCCCTGGGTGATAAACAAGCCCTCCTGCCGCAATTGGTTCAGCCCGGAAGCGGAACCGGCCTTGACCACGATGCTCTCCGGCGCCAGCGAGGAGGGCTCCGCCTCCAGACCCGCTTCTTTGAGCCTTTCCAGCAAACTATTGCGGTTGATCCGCAGGGTATTGGTACGAATGGCCACCTCTAAGGGACAATTATTAGCCAAACAATACCGCTCCACCTCTTTGGCCGGCCAACGCTGCAGCAAATACTCCACCAGCCAACGGGGGTGGGAAAGGGTGATGCTGCAATAGTCGGCAGGCGTTGCGCTTCTGTCCGGCAGCAGCTTCAGGCCGCCCCGGCGCAGGGACTGCCGCAGCACCGCGTTGACCATATTGGCCACCTTTTGCCCGGCATACTGCTTGGCCAAGCTTACCCCTTCATTGACAGCGGCGGAAGGCGGAATTTTATCCAGATACAAAAGCTGATACAAGCTCAGGCGCAAAATGCACAAAATTCCATCCGGCAACTGATCAAAGGGCTTGGTCAGCAATTGACCCAGAATATGATCCAGCGCCCCCTGCATCCGAATGGAGCCATAGGCGATCTGCGCCGCCAGCCGGGCGTCCTGAGGGCTGACAGTGTTTTGCCGCAGCACCAAATTTAAAGCCAGATTGGCATAAGCCCCTTCTTTTTCCACCTCCAGCATGGTCAGCAACGCCGCCTGTCGGGCAGAAATAGGCTTGTTTTTCTTGGATTGTTTGATTTCTTTTGCCTCTTTTACCAAAGCGAACTCCCTCTCTCGGTTAATCCCGTCTGTTGCCAAAAATCAGCAGCAATCGCAGCAATTGCAGCATGGCGGTTAACGCCGCCGCCACATAGGTCAACGCCGCCGCCTTGAGAACCTTGGCGGTTTGATCCGTTTCCTCCTGATCCAAAAAGCCCCCGCCCTCCAGCGCCGCCAAAGCCCGGGAGCTGGCATTGAACTCCACCGGCAGCGTCACCAGCTGAAACAGCACCGCCGCCGAAAAAAAGATGATCCCCAAAGTAATCAAATTGAAAGCGCTCATAAACACGCCGATCAAAATCAAGATCCACGAGGCATAAGAACCAAACTGCGCCACCGGCGCCAAAACCCCGCGAATGCGCAGCGGCATATACCCTTCCGCATGCTGCATGGCATGACCCGCCTCATGCGCCGCCACCCCCAAAGCCGCTACCGAGCAGCTATGATAGGTGGTCTGGGATAAACGCAACACCTGACTGCGGGGATCGTAATGATCTGTAAGATTGCCCGCCACCTGCTCGATGCGCACATCGCTCAAACCATTGTAATCCAAAAGTCGCCGGGCCATATCACAAGCAGCAATCCCGCTTTTAGCCCGCACCTTGCCGTATTTGCCGTAGGTGGAAGAAACCTTGGCCTGGGCATATAAAGAAAGCAGCAAAGCTGGTAAAAGCAATAACCAAGTACTATCCATATAATACATCAGCAAAACCTCCTTGATGTCCGTTGCAAAAAGAAAAGGAAAACCAGCAGACCAGC
>CAYOVS010000002.1:17651-24772 GCA_964407445.1 uncultured Peptococcaceae bacterium | reverse complement strand
GAGCAACGCGATGCGGCATAACACCGGCCAGCCAGCGAGCGAAGCGATGCGGCATAACACCGGCCAGTCAGCGAGCGAAGCGATGCGGCATGACACCGGCCAGTCAGCGAGCGAAGCGATGCGGCATGACACCCGCAAGCCAGCGAGCGAAGCGATGCGGCATGACACCCGCAAGCCAGCGAGCAACGCGATGCGGCATAACACCGGCCAGCCAGCGAGCGAAGCGATGCGGCATGACACCAGCCAGCCAGCCAGCGAGCGAAGCGATGCGGCATAACACCGGCCAGTCAGCAATCATCCCACCTAGAACGCAGCCCGTATCCACAACAGAGTCCGCAAACCAGCTTGCAAGATAGCCGCCGACCAGTATCACAACCAGAGAGCGAAAAGAAGTGCCGATAGACGGCCACGCAGATCTTGGGGCGTGCGTGAGCGTATAGTACACATACGTGATCGCGCGTCACAAAAGATGCGGGGCCGTATGGCGGTGCTTATTTTCGCGGGGGTAAGATTGGACAACCAAGCTAACTAAGAAAGGTGGTCGCCTAGTTGCACACCATACCCCCTGGCAAAATCGCCTGCGCTCATCGGCCCCTTGCCCTCGGGCTGCACTACCAGCAGGCTCAGGCTGCCCTCTGCGGTGGCCAGCGTGATACGCTCCCGCTCCACAGCCACGATCTGGCCGGGCAGAGCCTCCGCCGGGCGGGATAGGGAAGAAAGACAGGCTGCTTTGATTTTGAGCCGCTTGCCATGATACATTGCAAAGACGCCGGGGAAGGGATTCATGCCCCGAATCCGGTTATGCAGCTGCAAGGCCGGTTGCGCCCAGCACAGGTGTTCATCCTCTTTGGTGAGCATCGGCGCATAGCTGGTGCAGGATTCGTCCTGTTTTTCGCCGGTCACCGGGCCTTGGGCAAACAATTCCAGCGCAGAAAGCAACAGCTTGCCGCCAAGCTCCGCCAAACGGTCATGGAGCGCACCGGTGTTCTCGTCCGCGCCGATCTCTACCGCCTCTTTGAGAATCATATCGCCGCAATCCAAACCCTGCTCGATAAACATGATGGTTACGCCGGTTTGTTGCTCACCGTTAATGATTGCCCAATGAATAGGCGCAGCCCCCCGATAAGCGGGCAGCAAAGAAGCATGCACATTGATAATGCCCCGGGGCGGCAGATCTAAAAGGGCCCGGCGCAAAATCTGGCCATAGGCCACCACCACCAGCAGCTCCGGCTGCAAAGCCTGTAGCTGCGCCAAGGCCTCGGGGCTGTTGATGCTGGCCGGTTGATATACCGGAATCCCCGCTGCCTGCGCCGCCTGCTTTACCGGGGTGGGTTGTAGCTGGTGCCCCCGTCCCCGAGGCCGGTCGGGCTGGCTGAACACCGCCACCGGCGGGCAGCCTGCTTCGATCATTTTTTGCAAGGGAACCACCGCAAAATCCGGGGTTCCCAGATACACCGTTCGCATTACGCCTCGTCCTTTATCTCTTCCGTCATAATATCCACAAACAACCGCCCCTGCAAATGGTCGATCTCATGCTGGAACACCCGGGCAAAAAAGCCCTCGGCCTCCACCGAATGGGGCTGACCATCCCGATCCTGATACTCCACCCGGATTTTGCCGGCCCGATTGACCCGTCCACCGCAGCGAGGCACAGACAGGCAGTATTCCACGCCGGATTCTACGCCTTCCTGAAAAACGATCCGGGGATTAACCAGCTCGTAATAGCCGTTTTCCCGATCGTCCAAAACCACGATCCGCTTGCTGATGCCGATTTGGGGCGCGGCCAAACCCACGCCGCCTGCATCATACATCGTATATTTCATATCGTCCAGCAGCTTGTGCAGGATGGGATTGAACCGCTTGACCTCCACTGCCTGCTTGCGCAAAACAGGATCGCCTTCCAACACGATATTACGCACATGACCCATACTAAAAACCTCCGTACCGATTGAAATACCGGCGGCAAAAACAACGCCGACTGTTCTATATTTTACATCATTGTATTATATCACAATTTTTTTCAATTTACTACTATTCACCGGGATTGCAACAAAGGAATCTGCACTTTTACATCATCGACAGCGGATCCACATCCAGCTGTAACAGCACGCCCTTTTGTCGCAGCTGCCGGTGAATCAAGAGCAAGGGCTGGCGAAGCGAGGGCAGGTCTGTTGTTTTCAGCACAATTTGCACCCGATAACGGTCTTTGATCCGGGCAAAGGGTGCTTCCGCCGGGCCGCACAGCTCCCAGGGCATTTGCTCCCCCGCCAAGGCCGCGGCGGCTTGCCGGGCGGCCTGCCAGACCAATAGCCGATCCGTACCGGTAAAGAGCAGCCGCAGCAGATGGCAAAAGGGCGGATAGCCATGCAATTGCCGTTCCTCCAGCTCCGCCTGATAAAAGCGCAGATAATCGTGGGCGGCGGCGGTAACCACCGGCAACGCCTCCGGGCAATAGGTCTGGACAATGGCCTGCCCCTGCCGTTCCCGGCGTCCTGCCCGGCCGCAAAGCTGGCTGATCAACTGAAAGGTGCGCTCCGGCGCTCGCCAATCGGGTAAATTGAGCATGGTATCGGCAGCGATCACCGCCGCCAGACGCACCCCGGGAAAATCCAGCCCCTTGGCCAGCATCTGGGTGCCAACCAAAATATCCGCCTGCCCCTGACGCATTTGCTGGTAAATCCGCTGATGACCGCCCTCCTCCGCCACCACATCGCTGTCCAGCCGCAAAATCCGCGCCTGGGGCAGCAGCTTTTGCGCTTCGTCCGCTACCCGCTGGGAACCTACGCCAAAACGGCGGATATGGGGCGAACCGCAAACAGGGCAACGACTGGGCGGGTCGATGATCCTGCCGCAATAATGACATTTAAGCTTGCCGCCATGATCATCCGCATGATAGGCCATGGCCACCGAACAATGGGGGCAGGTAACGCTGGCGCCGCAATCCCGGCAGGAGAAAAAATTATAATAGCCCCGCCGGTTGAGAAAAAGGATGCTTTGCCCACCCTCTGCCAAGGTTTCCGCCAAGGCCCGGCGCAACGCCCCGCTAAAGATACTGGTATTGCCCTGCCGCAGCTCCCGCCGCATATCCACGATCTCCACCGCAGGGGGCGGCGCGGCATAATACTGCTGCCGCAGCTGCCCCAAGGCATAGACCCCGGTTTGCGCCAGATAATAGCTTTCCACCGACGGCGTGGCACTGCCCAGCAGCAAATGGGCGTGACAGAGCGTAGCCCGCTGCCGGGCGGCAGCCACCGCGTGAAAGCGGGGCTGATTTTCCTGCTTATAGCTGTTTTCGTGCTCCTCGTCCACGATCAGCAGCTTGAGCTTGGGCAGCGGGGCAAACACCGCGCTGCGGGGGCCCACCACCACATCATAGCGCCCGGCGGCAATATCCTGCCAGATCAGCCTTCTTTCCCCGGGAGCCAAGCCGCTGTGGAGCACGGCGATGCGCAACGCCAGCCTTTGCTGCAACATGGCCAGCATTTGCCCGGACAAGGCAATTTCCGGGACAAGGACGATGGCCTGCCCACCCTCGGCGGCGATTTTTTCGATCAGCTTTAGATAAATCTCCGTTTTGCCGCTGCCGGTGATGCCATGCAGCAAAAAGGGACGGTTTTTTTCTTGCCATTCGCCACAGATTTGGGCAAACACCTGACTTTGCTCCGGGGACAGAGGAGATTGGGCTATCGTCAACACCGCGCCGCTTTCGGCGATCCGTTTTTTTTGCCGCAGCAGCAGCCCGGTCTTGCAGCAATCCCGCAAAAACGGAGCGGCAAAACCAGCCTTGGCCAAAACCGCGCCCTCCAGCTCCCCACCAGAGGCAGCGTCCAGACAGGCCAGCAGCTGCCGCCGTTTTTCCGTCAGCCGCAAGCCCTGGGGCAAAGGCCGCGCCGCCCGGTAGTAGTCGGCAAAAAATTCCCGGGGCGGCCTGCCGCTCAGGTGCAGCCCTGCCGGGAGCATGGCCTGCAAGGCCGCTACCCGGGGGCAAAGATAATACTGGGCAAGCCAAGAGGACAGCGCCAGCAGCTCCGGGGTGAGCAGGGGCTTTTCCCCCACCTGCTCCAAGAGCAGCCGCAGCTTGGCGGGATCCAGCCCATCCGGAGGTGTGTGGCGCAAAGCAGTGACTACGCCTTCCAGCACCTCCCGGTGAAAGGGCGCTTTGACCAGCATCCCCGGGGTCAGCCCATCGCCCCAGTCCTCAGGCACCCCATAAGTAAACACCCGATCCTCTGCGCTCATTTTTCGGTTCAGTACAATATCCGCATAAAGCATGCTGCTCTCCGTATCCCTTTCGTTCTCCCCTGCCGCAATGGCCGGGAGCCAAAAAGCTGCTTTTGAAATGTATCGCATTTTAAATATATAGTATAGCATAACCAGAAGAAAAAAAGCAAAAATAAGCCCCGCCGCCCTGTCAAAAAGCCGGGCAGCGGAGCAAAAATTTGCAGCAACAATTGCCTTGCGGTTTTGCAAAACAAAATGGCTTTATAAGATGTTTTGCAGACTCAATCGCTCATTTTGCGGCACATGACTAAGATAAAAGCTTAATCCCGCCAGTTCTTTATTGGATTGCTCTTTATTTTGTTCTTCCAGCATCACCTTTAAATCCACAAAGGCAATTTCAATATCCCGCATATCGTCATGATTGATCATCAGCTGCCAAACCCGGGAGGCCTTCTGCCATTCCTGCTGCAACCGGGCATATTGGGCTAACGCTTCCGGCCAATCTTCAGCGGCAATGGCCTGCTCCAAAGGGGGCAGCCGGTCGGTGAGCTGGGAGGTGGAGGAAAGGATATAGCTCAGCCCGGTGATGCTGATTGCCAACAGCAGCACGATTGCCAGCCATAATCCCCAATAATGCTTCCACATGACTATTCCTCCTCTTCCTTAGGCTGCCAAAAAAATTTGCCGCAGCTATCCACACCCGCTGCAAAAATCTGGGACGGCACACCGGCTTTGGCCTGGGTCAGCTGTTTTTCCAGCCAATTGCGATTATAGCCCAGCTGCCGCAAGGCTCGATCGTTGACATGACCGTCCAAAATCACCAAATAGGGCAAAATCTCCTTGGGCTCCAAGCCCGGCATATCGTTAACGGTCAGCGGGCGACTGGCGGTTTTGGGATGGATGCTGATTTGTCCGTTGGTTTCCATCAGTACCGTATCCAGCTCCGCAATGTCAAAATACCCCTGAATCCGGCATTGCTCCAGCACATCGTTGATGTTGATGCGCAAACGATTCAGCTCCGGCTCGATAAATTTGCCATTTTTCACCAGAGTCACCGGCTTGCCGCAAAAAAAGGCCCGCAGCTTTTCACTTTTCAGATTGCCCAAGGACAAAAGGATCTGCAAAATGGTCAGCACCGCGATAGGCGCTACGCTGTTGACAATAGAAACGGTATTGCTTTGCATGGCCAGAGAAGCGGTCTCGGAAATAATCAGCAGCACCACAAAATCAAAGGGTTGCAACTGCCCAAGCTGGCGTTTGCCCATTGCTTTTAAGGCAATCAGGGTCAAAAAATATAAAATTACGGTGCGAATCAATAATAGCGTCATAGCAACACCTCTGCAAAGGAATGAAATAGCTTGCGTCCTGCTTATCATGCCGCAAAACCGCAAAAATATGTATAAAAGCCCTTTGCTTCGGCGCATAATAAGCCCTGCAAACACTATTTCAACGCAGATTTTGCAGCTTACTACAGCTTTCCAAGGAGGCTCTTCATGGCGCAAAAACCCAAACCGCCACTATGGTACGATCAGATTATCAAAAAGCGCACCCCCGGCCCGCCCCTGCTGCGCAATTGTCTAACCGCTTTTTTGGTGGGCGGGCTTTTGTGTGCTTTGGCGCAAACAGGCCGGTATCTATTGACCAACAATCTCCATTTGGAGGAACAGCAGGCCTCCACCATCGTCATGCTGATCGTGGTAGCACTGGCCGCCCTATTTACCGGGTTGAATCTTTACGACAAGGCCGGACAATGGGCCGGCGCAGGGCTGGCCGTGCCCATCAGTGGCTTTGCCAACTCGGTGGCGGCAGCGATGCTGGAGCATAAAACCGAAGGCTTTGTGCTGGGCAGCGGCTGCAACAGCTTTAAGCTGGCCGGGGCGGTAGTGGTATTTGGCCTGATCTCCGCCTTTTTCTTTGGCCTGCTGGCACTGTTGCTGGGCATGCTATAGACAAAGAGGAGGAAAACGCCAATGGATATACAGAAAAAAGGACGGCAAACCTGGCAATTTAGTCAGCCGCCGTTGATTATCGGACAGGCAGCAGTGGTGGGCAAAACCGAGGGCGAAGGCCCCCTGCGGGGCAGCTTTGATCATGTATTTGATAATTTATACGCAGACGAAAAAACCTTTGAAAAGGCGGAACAAAAGATGCAGCAAAAAGCAGCCGAGCTGGCCTTGGCCAAGGCGGAGCTGGCTCCGGCGCAGCTGGACTTACTTTGTGCCGGAGATTTGCTGAATCAAAACACCCCTTCCGCTTTTACCGCCCGGGCGCTGGCCTGCCCTTATCTGGGCTTATTCAATGCCTGCGCTACCATTGCCGAGGCCTTGTCGGTAGCGGCGCTGGCGGTGGCCTCCGGCGCGGCGGAGACCGCTCTGGCGCTGGCAGGCAGTCATACCTGCACCGCCGAGCGGCAGTTTCGCTATCCCAACGAGTATGGCTCCCAAAAGCCGCCCTCCAGTCAGTATACCGCCTGCGCCGCCGGTGGGGCGGTGCTGGGACGCCAGGGCGGGCTGGCCAAAAACGGCGTGGGAATCGAATCGGTGACCATCGGCCGGGTGATCGATTTATCCGTTTGCGATCCCTTTAATATGGGCGCGGCCATGGCGCCTGCTTTGGCCGACACGGTAACCGCCCATTTTCGGGAGCGGGGACGCAAGGCAGAGGATTATGATTTGATTTTAAGCGGCGATTTGGGCAAGGTGGGGCGGCAAATCGCCCTGGATTTGCTGACACTGGAGGGCGCGGGAGAGATCGAGCCCCGTTTTGCCGATTGCGGCAGAATGCTTTTTGGCGACGGCAAACGCTTCTTTTCCGGTGGCAGTGGCTGCGGCTGCGCCGCTGCGGTGGGGCTAGGACACATCTACCGGCTGCTGGCCCAGGGCGAGCTGCGCCGGGTGCTG
>CAYOVS010000002.1:0-17641 GCA_964407445.1 uncultured Peptococcaceae bacterium | reverse complement strand
CACCGGAGCGCTGCTTTCGCCCTGCGCCAATCAACAAAAGGAAAGCATCCCCGGCATTTGTCATGCCGTGGTGCTGGAAAGGGGCTAAGCCGGATGGAATTTCTCACAGAGTTTTTTCGCGCACTGGTAATCGGCGGCGCCATTTGTGTGGTGGGGCAATTGCTGATGGATATCTGCAAGCTAACGCCCGCCCATACCATGAGCATTTTGGTCTGCCTGGGCAGTCTGCTGGGGGTGATGGGCGTCTATCCGCTGCTGGTGGATTTTGCCGGCTTCGGCGCCACCCTGCCCATCAGCAGCTTTGGCAACACACTGGTACAGGGAGCGCTAACTGGCGCCAGAGAAAGCGGCTTTTGGGGCTTATTCACCGGCATCCTCACCGATGTTTCCGCCGGGATCACCGGGGCGGTGGTGTTTGGCTTTGTCATCGCCGTAGTCAGCAAACCCAAGCTGTAATCCGCTGGCAACGGCCATCACGCCCCCTGGAAAAGAAGCGGCAATACGGATGTTTTCTATCCTCGCCATTTGCCACAGGAGCCATTGCGGTTTCCTGTGGCTTTTCTTATGCTTGCCCCCCTACCCACAAAGTTGCACTCCCTGTGTATCGTTCTATTTTGCCATACTATCGCCTTTTTCCGTGGAATCGCATTTGCCCCACAGTATCTGCTTGAACAATGGTACAGGCTTTGCTTATACAGTGGTTTCATGAGCGGTTTTACAACCCTATGCATGCACTTCACAGCAAACCTTCGGTTTGCATATTAAGTTTGCGCCTGTGGCACTTATTTGCAATCAATCGCAGTTCTTGTACAGTGTAAACACAATGTGATATACTTAATATGTGAAATAATCTCCTGCATTGATTGCATAAGTGCAGGAAGAGCAAATTTATATTTTGCGCTGTTGCGCAAAATAGTGAAGAATGAAAAGTGAAAGGTGAAAAGTTATGAGAAAACAATTTCAGGGAATCGCCATTATACTGCTTAGCATTTTGTTTTGCATTGCATTTGACAGTATGGGGGTACGTTACTTGTTTGACTTGTCAATTAGTTGGTCAATGATTTTTTTGCTGGCGGGTATTGTTGGTGCAGTGATGGTGTTTCTCAAGCCAAAAAATGGTGGTAAAGATGAGTAGTCCATTATCAGACCAATCCATAGAATTCTCTATTTGCATTGTAAACTATTATAAATGGCTTAGCGGCGAAAGGAAAGAGTTTGTGCTGTCAAAGCAATTATTACGTAGCGGTACAAGTATAGGCGCGAATATCCACGAAGCAAATTTTGCCGTCTGCAAGGCAGACTTTATCTCCAAAATGCAAATTGCGCTGAAAGAAACATCCGAAACTGAATATTGACTAATCGTTCTGGAGAGGACAGGATATCTGCCGGATGCGTATACTCACTTGAAAGAAAAATGCAACAGTTTGAAAAGAATGTTAATTGCTACGCTTAATACCAGCAAAAATTAACTTTTCATTCTTCATTTTTCCCTTTTCACTATCTCCGCCACGGCGGAGATTATGAGCATTTTCCTATATGTTACTCCCATTTGTTGCTTTTCAGGGGTAGCAAGATAATCCGGATACGCAGCACCACCCTACTGATGTTCAAATCAGTAGGGTGGTATTTTTAGCTAAAAATCAATTCTGTTTTTTATCAACATCCTTATGGTGCTTCCCCAAAAGGACAGCCTTACAGCCAACCTTTTTTCAGCGTTTCGGCGCTGCTTTTAGGGTCGATGCGGCGGCTTAGCTGCTGCCCCCAGCCGGGTTCCGCGGTAAAAGCGCCCTTGCTGTAGGCGATTTTGCCCCGTAGCAGCACCGTATCCACGGCACATCCCAGCCACATCCCCTCATAGGCGTTATAATCCACGGCGCTGTGACTGGCGGCGGCGCGGATATGCTCCGTTTGAGTCAGATCCAGCAGCAACAAATCCGCGTCCGAGCCTCCCTGCAGCACCCCCTTTTGGGGATAAAGGCCAAAGATTTTGGCCGGATTGGTGCAGCATAGGGCGGTATATTGCTCGATGGTCAATTGCTGCTGCTGCACGCCATAGGTATAGAGCAAGCGCATCCGCTCCTCCACACCGCCGATTCCTCCGGGGCAGGCACGAAAATCGTATTTGCCCAGTTGCTTCTGGCTGATGGAAAAGGGACAATGATCGGTGGCCACCACCTGCAAGGTGCCGTCGGTCAGCCCCCGCCACAAGGCGCGCTGATCCTCGGCGCTGCGCAGGGGCGGCGCCATGATGTAACCCAAGCCCTGGCCGTTGCTGCCCAGATAGCGGGCACTGTCCAGCAGCAGATACTGGGGACAGGTTTCCGCATAGATATTCTTTTGCCCTGCCGCCCGCGCCTGCCGGATGGCCTCCACGCTGGCGGCGGTAGAAATATGCACCAGATAAAGGGGCGCGTCCCCGGCCTGCCTGGCCAAAGACAAGACCTTTTGCACCGCCACGGCTTCGCTTTCCGGCGGACGGCTCATGGCATGATACAGGGGAGCGGTCAAATGCGCCTCGCCAAAGCTTCGCCGCAGCGCCTCGATGCTGTTGTGATCCTCCGCATGGACGGCCAGCAGCCCGCCGCTTTCCTTGGCGGCGATCAGCGCCTGACGCAATTGCTCCTCCGGCAACCGATTATCATAGGTCATATACGCCTTGAAGGAAGGCACGCCTTCCTCCACCAGCTGGGCCATTTGCGCCGCCACCTGTTGATCTCCCCGCTGCACCACGCCGTGGAAGCTGTAGTCGATCAAACAGTTGCCTTGCGCCAGCATCCGGTAGTGGCTCAAGCGGCTGCGCAACGTGCTATCCTGCTGGCCAAAGGCGATATGGTCGATGATGGTGGTGACCCCGCCCGCCAAGGCCGCCCGGGTGCCGCTTGCAAAATCATCCACAGCACGGGCAAAGCCCAGATCCAAATCCATATGGGTATGCGCGTCCACGCCGCCGGGCAAAACCAGCATCCCATAGGCGTCGATCACCTGGGTGGCCGGCAGCTCGGCCAATTGACCGATGGCGGCAATTTTTTCGCCGGAAACCGCAATATCCCGCAAGCGAACCTCACCCGGCAAGGATAATGCCCCGTTTTTGATCAACAGGTCGTACATAACAGCCTCCTCCTTCGCTGGTTGTCTTTCGGATACGCTCACCCCAGCGCTTTTATGCCCCATGATATCCGGCAACGGGTACACCACGCGGCGACCCGAGAGCGAGCCGCCGCGTGGATAAGATCAAATTTTCAGCACCTTTTGCAAATAGGCCAAGTCGGCGGGAACAGACAAAGGCTCCCCTGCCGCCTTGATGCCGTTGGCTACATCTTTTAAACCGTTTCCGGTAACAATATGCACTGCTGTTTCCTGAGGCTTGACGATGCCCTGCGCCGCCGCCTTGGCCAAACCGGCTAAAGCCGCTACTCCGGCAGGCTCGCCAAAGACCCCGGCGGTGCGACCCAGCAAACGCATGGCCTGCAAAATTTCCTCATCGCTTACATTGACTGCCGCGCCATGAGCTTCTTTCAGCGCCGTCAGCGCTTTCTCCGGGTTGCGGGGCAACCCTACGGCGATGCTGTCCGCCAGCGTGTTTTCCGCCTGGGGCTGCAAGGGCTGCCCGGTGGTAAAGGCAGTGTTGATGGGGCAGCAGCCCGCTGCCTGCACCGACAGCAGCCGGGGCAAACGATCAATCAGACCGGTATGATACAAATCGGTAAAGCCCTTCCACACCCCGGCAATGGTACAGCCGTCCCCTACCGACACCGCCACCCAATCCGGGATTTGCCAAGCCAATTGCTCGGCGATCTCCATGGCTACCGTCTTTTTGCCCTCCAGCATATACGGATTGATGGCGGCGTTGCGATTGTACCAGCCCCAATGGTCGATGGCGGCAGCGGAAAGACGAAATGCGTCCTGATAATCTCCCTGCACGCTCATGACCCGGGCGCCAAAGATCAACAGCTGGGCAATTTTGCCCTTGGGCGCCCGCTCCGGCACAAAGATAAAGCTTTGCAGGCCGGATGCAGCGGCAGCGCCAGCCAAAGAGGACGCCGCGTTGCCTGTGCTGGCACAGGCAATTTGCCGATAGCCGCCCTCTACCGCCTTGGAAACCGCCATGGCGGAAGCCCGATCCTTCATGCTGGCAGTGGGATTGCTGCCCTCGTCCTTGACATACAGGGCGGCAATACCCAGCTCCTGGCTCAGGCGATCACAGCGATACAGCGGGGTGCCGCCCACCCGCAGTGGCGGCAGAAAAGAATCTTCATCAATCGGCAGCAGCTCCCGGTAGCGCCACATGGTGCGCTCCTGCCGCTGTGCCAAAACCTCTCTGGTCAAATGCTGGGCCGCAGCGGCATAATCATAGCGGATATCCAACAGACCGCCGCAACGGGGGCAAGTGGTCAAATCGGCCTTGGCCGCAACCCCGTTGCCGCAATGGATACAAACCGCCTCTATGACATGATTTCCCTTCATTCAAAATCCCCCTATTTGAGCAAGCCGGTGGCTTCGTTAAATTCTTCAATCAACCGGTCGATCTCCCCGGCCTGGGCATGGACGCCGCCCCAATAGGCATCGTAATCATACCATTGGGCGTTCAGCTCGGCCAGCTCTTTGCCTTGCTGCTCAATCCAGGTATAGTATTTGAGATTGTGGATCCGCCGTTTTTCGGGATAGGTCAGCTCCAGCAAATTGTCGGTGCGCTGCCCCTGCAAATGCAGGCCGTAGGCATAGGCGGCCTTGGCCGGGGTGTATGCGCCCTGCTGCTGCCCAAGCTCTTCCAGCCGGGAGCCGTAGAAATCCATGCTGTCGGTGAGCACCGTGGCCACCACATCCTGTTCAGTCAGCTCATAATATTTGGCCATTTTGATGGCGCACAGCACATTGGCAATGCCGGAAATGCCCAGCCAATCCAGCTTATCCAGAGTCTCCTGAGGCACGCCCGCTTCTTCCGCCAAAAAGGCTCGACCGGCAGGTTCGTTGAACAACCGCAGCAGGTTTTGGCTGTCGTTATCGTCGATGGCGATAATCATATCGGTATTTTTCACGTTATGAATCCAGGGCACATGCTTATCGCCAATGCCCTCGATGCGATGATCGCCATAGCCGTTGTTGAGCAGGGTGGGGCATTGACTGGCCTCGCCCACTGCCAGCTTGGCGGCAGGATATTGCTCCTTGATATAATCCCCCGCGCCGGTGGTGCCAGCGGAGCCGGAGGTGAAGCACACCCCGGCCAGACGGTTCTTTTCGCCGGAAAGCTGGCTAAAGGCCTCCACAATGGCGGGGCCGGTAACGGAATAATGCCACAGATGATTGCCCAATTCTTCAAACTGGTTAAAAATCATCACGTTATCCCGGGTGTTTTTCAGCTCCCAGGTTTTATCAAAAATTTCCTTCACATTGCTTTCGCAGCCGGGGGTAGCAATCACCTCTCCCGCCACCTTGGAAAGCCACTGGAACCGCTCTCGGCTCATCCCCTCCGGCAAAATGGCCACAGAAGCGCAGCCCAGCAACAGGGAATTATAGGCGCCGCCCCGGCAATAATTGCCGGTAGAGGGCCAGACCGCCTTGTGATAGGTGGGGTCGAACTGCCCGGTTACCAGCCGGGGCACCAGACAGCCAAAGGAGGCGCCCACCTTATGGCAGCCGGTGGGGAACCATTTGCCGGTCAGGGCAATGATCCGCGCCTTGACGCCGGTCAATTGGGGGGGCAGCTCAATATAATTGACGCCGTGATACAAGCCGCCCTGCTGTTTTTGCTCATTATGCCAATTGATGCGAAATAAATTATAAGAATTGATATCCCATAAGCCGATATCCTTCAGTTTGTCCTTGATCTGCACAGGAATCAGGTTGGGGTCGCGCATTTGCGCCAGAGTGGGGATAATGATGTTTCTTTCTTTGGCCAGTTGGATGGTGCGCGCCAGATTTGCGCTATTTTTTGTCAGATCAATCATAGTCTTTACCCCTTTTTTATCAGTAGATAGGTTAATTATATACAGGATACGGTGAAAAAGCAAGGGAAGAACCGCTTTTCCGCAAGACAGGCTTCTGCCTACCGCCAACCACAACGGAGAGCCCGGCAATGGCCGGTATTGCCCCACGGGAGCGCAGTTATGGGCAAGCTTGCCCCAAAAAGAGGAATCCACTGCCTGAAAACAGAAGTACCCCATCAATTTATCAAACGGAAGGGAAGCGCCACAATGAACCAGCGACAACAACAATTGCAGCAGCTTTTAATCCAACAAGAACTGGATGGGATCTTGCTCACCCGGCTGACCAATATCCGCTATCTTTGCGGCTACACCGGGGAGGACGCTTGGTTGCTGCTGCCTGCCGCCGGGGAAGGGGCACTGCTGACCGATTTTCGCTATCAGCAGCAGGCGGCGCAGCAATGCGGCGACCTGCCGGTGCTGCTATGGCAGCGAGCGGGACTTTCGCCCTCCCAGCTTATCGCCAAATTTTGCCGGGAGCGGCAAATGGCCAGGCTGGCCATAGAAAGCGGGTTTATGACCGTAGCCTTTTGGCAAAATTTGCAGGAGGCTGCACCGGAGCTGACGCTTTGCCCCACAGAAGACCTAACCCAACAGCTGCGGCTGATCAAAGACAGCCAAGAGCAAAGCCTGATCCGGGAAGCCTGCCGCCGCACCGATCTGGTCTTTGCCCAGATCTGCCGGGAGCTTGCCCCGGGTCTGAGCGAAAAGCAAATCGCCGGCAAAATGCTGGCGATGATGGATGAGCTGGATTGCGAGCCGGCCTTCCCCACCATTGTGGCAGCAGGGGAAAACGGCGCTTGTCCCCATCACCAGCCCACCGCCGCCAAAAAGCTGGCCCCAGGAGAGCTGGTCACCATGGATTTTGGCTGCAAATACCAAGGCTATTGCAGCGACATCACCCGCACGGTGGCGCTGGGCGCCATCTCATCGCAACTGGCGGAGCTGTACCAGATCGTGCTGACCGCCCAGCAAGCAGGGCTTGCCGCCATTTTGCCCGGGAGGGATTGCCGGGAAGCGGACGAAGCCGCCCGGCAGGTGATCCGGCAGGCGGGCTATGACAAGTATTTTGGCCATGCGGCCGGACACGGACTGGGGCTGGATATTCACGAAGGGCCCACCCTTTCCCCCGCCAGCAGCGGCGTGCTGCGGCCGGGCTGCTTTGTCACCATGGAGCCGGGCATCTATGTGCCGGGATTGGGCGGGGTGCGCATCGAGGATACGGTGCTGGTGACGGAAAGCGGCAGCCAGCCCCTGTTTTGCAGCAGCAAAGAGCTACTCTGCTTATCATAAAACAGCGAGCTAGACTATTTTACGCAGTTCTTGCACAAAATAGCCATACGCCCGCTGTTTTATGTTCTTTTGCATAGACACAAGGGGGAAAGCGCATGCAAAAGGTACTCTATAGCTCCCAAATGGGGGAGTATCATCAGTATATGAATCCAAAGGTGCTGGACTATCTGCGCACCGGTCAAACCGAAACCTTTGAGGGGTTCGCGGAGTACGATCTTTTGGCCTTCGACTGGTACGACGTAGCCGGGCCGGGGCTGGAAACGCCGCAAATCCTGATCTATCTGGACAAGCAGGATCTGTTCCTCTTTTGCGAAAATCAATCCGCCTACCAAAAAGCAGCCAGCCTGCTACCCACAGGACAGGACAACGAAAAAGCCCTCTACCTGTTTTTTGTCGGCCTGCTCAAAAACGACATGAGCCATCTGGAACAATATGAAAGCGAGATCACCGACGCCGAGGATGCGGCGCTGGTCAGCTCCCATCCGGAATATCTGGCCAAAATCGTCGAATACCGCAAGGAGCTGCTGCGGCTGAAACGCTATTACGAGCAGCTGGACGCGATTTTGGATAATCTGGTGGCCAACGATAACGAGCTGCTCAGCCAAGACAGCCTGCGGCATTTTGCCATTTTAGGCCACCGCACCGAGCGTTTTCACCGCAGTGTGCTCAACCTGCGAGATTATGTGACCCAAATGCGGGAGGCGTATCAGGCGCAAATCGACATCGAGCAAAACTATCTGATGAAAATTTTCACCGTGATCGCCGCCATTTTTTTACCCCTCACCCTGCTGGTGGGCTGGTATGGCATGAACTTTCGCAATATGCCGGAGCTGAACTGGCCCTTTGCCTATCCTCTGGTGTTTTTGCTCAGCCTGCTGATCGCCGTAACCCTGATTCTCTACTTTAAAAAGAGAAAGTGGTTTTAGACAGCTTGACGCTTATTCCTCAATAGGCGCCAGCTTAGCCTGAAAATGGCGGAGGATCGGCGGCTCCCAGATGATCCGATAGCCCCGCTTGATCTGCCCGGCTCGCTTTTTGATTTCGATCAAAGCGTCGGCCACCACGTCCAGATGGGCTTGGGTATAGACTCGGCGGGGGATGGCCAAACGGGTAAATTCAAACTCTGCTTTCAGCTGCTTGCCGGTATCCGGGGCATTGCCCAGCATATAGGAGCCGATATCGCAGGAGCGGATGCCCGCCTCTTTGTACAGCTCCACCGCCAGCACCTGACCGGGAAATTCAGTATAAGGAATATGAGGGAACATTTGCTTTGCGTCCACAAACACCCCATGGCCGCCCACCGGCGATTGATAGGCGATCCCAGCATCGTCCAAACGGCTGGCCAAATACTCCATCTGGCCGATGCGATAGGCCAGAAAATGGGGGTCTAAGCCCTCGTACAAGCCAATGGACAACGCTTCCAGATCCCGCCCGGCCAAACCGCCGTAGGAGGTAAAGCCCTCAAAGGAGATGCAGTTGGCCTTGATTTTGGAAATCAGCGCTTCGTTCTCCTCCTTGACGCCGATCAAACCGCCGATATTGACGATGGCATCCTTTTTGGCCGACATGGTGAACAGATCGGCGCAAGCAAACATCTGCTGTACGATCTCCCGGATAGAAAGATGCTTGCATTCTTCCTCACGCTGCTGGATAAAATAGGCGTTTTCCCCATAACGGGCAGCGTCGATATCCACCGGGATGCCATATTTATGGCAGATGGCGGCAGTTTCCCGAATATTGGCCAGAGAAACCGGCTGTCCTCCGGCGGAATTATTGGTGATGGTAATGACCACCACGCCCACATTGGCAGACCCCAGATCCTGGATCAGTTGCTCCAGCCGAGCAGTGTCCATATTGCCCTTGAATGGGGCGATCACCGAAGGATGCTTGGCCTCCTCCACCACGCAATCAATGGCGCGGGCGCCGGCAATTTCCACATGAGCGCGGGTGGTATCAAAAAACATATTGGAGATGGCAAATTTTCCAGGCCCCAGCAGCAGAGGCAACAGCACCTGCTCCGCTGCCCGCCCCTGATGCACCGGCTGTATATAGCGGTAGCCGAAAATATCTTGGGCGGCCTCCACCAGATGATAATAGCTGCGGCTGCCTGCATAGGCTTCGTCACCCTGCATCATCCCCGCCCACATCCGGTCGCTCATGGCATTGGTGCCGGAATCAGTGAGCAGATCAATATAACAATCCTCGCCCGCCAGATGAAACAGATTATAATTGGCCTGGGCGATTTTTTGTTGCCGCTCTGCCGGGGTGAGCATCGTCATTGGTTCCACCATCTTGATTTTAAAGGGTTCCGCAAGATATTTGATTGCCATAAAAAAGCCTCCCTTACTGAAATTGACCGGCTGAGCCGATCCCTGTTGCTTTCAGTATACCCCGGGAGACAGCGTATTGCAACACTAAATGATGCGTGATGCATCACAATTTTTTTATTTTAATACCTGCCGCAGCTTCTCCTGAGCGCCCTGATAATGCAGCGCCATTTGCCGGGCGGCCTCCACCGTATCCCCGGCCTGCATGGCAAAGTAAATCCGCTGATGCTCGGCAATGGCGGCGACTCGATCCCGACCGCCGGTTTGGTAATAATAGCGGATCAAGATCTCCTGCAAAAGGTCATATTGCCGGTACAGCTTGAGCAAGCGGCTGTTTTGCGCATAGCGAAAAAAAGTTAGATGGAACTGGTTGTCCTGCTCATAGTAGCCGTCCCCGTCCTGATGCAGCTTTTGCAGATCAATGGCCTGCTTGAGCTGGGAGGAAAGCGCTTGCCGGTCTGCCCGCTCCGCCGCCAGCTCCACGGCGCGCACCGACAGCAGGGAAACGATCTCGTTAATCTCCAAAGCAGAGGTCAGATCAAAATTGACCACCCGAGCGCCGCCTTGGTTAATCTCGTCGATAAAGCCTTCCAGATTGAGATGATTGATGGCGTCCCGCACCGGCGTAGAGCTAACACCAAAGCGTTTTTGCAGCTCCCGATTGGCCAAAACCGCGCCAAAGGGGATGCGGTTGCATAAAATATCCTCTTTCAACTGTTCATAGATTTGTTCGCTATACGATTTTTTCTCTAATGCCATCTTTTTGCTCCCTGCCTCTTTGAAAAGCGCTGCTGAAACCACGGGAAAAGAGCCTTTGGTAAATTTGTCCTTATGGTTCCACGCTTTCCTCAATAGCTCAACTTGTGCTCCTGCCTTCTGGCGGCAAAATCCGCCGCATCCGCAGGCGTGTTGATATTAAAAATTTCGTTTTCCAGCTGGATATATTCGGTACGGCAGCGATCCAGCAGCGCCATCATGCTTCTGCGCCCCGCTTGCAGCAGCGCTTCCGCCGTATCCCGGCAATCTTTATGATACAGGGCGCAAAGCGGCTCCACCCGTTCGCTACAGCGAAAGGCCACCACCTGCGCTTCCGTAGTCTGGGCGGTGGCGATCAGCCGTTCAATCATTTGCCGCTCCAGACAAGGCATATCGCAGGCGGTCAAAAAATTGTAGGGCTGTTGCGATGCGGTCAGCCCGGCATGTAAACCAGCCATGGGGCCGCAATCTCGGTAAATATCGCAGATTTCCCGGGTACCGGGGATGGCCAGCTTGTTTTCGCTGTTGCTGACGATAAGGATTTGGGCAAACAACCCCTGCCAGCGCTGCAAATTATCCGCCGTAATATTGGTTCCGTCAATTTTCAGCAGGCTTTTGTCCCGGCCAAAGCGGCTGGAACGGCCACCCGCCAAAACAATCGCCCCGCAATGCAATTTTTGCGTCATAACAGCTTACTCCAATCCTCCCCTTGCCCCTCCCAGGCTTTTTCCAAAGCCAAATCGGTTAGCGGGCCAATCTGGGAAAAACAATCAAAAGCGGGCAGCCCCAAACAAGATACCCCAGCTGCTCCCAGCAAGCCGGAGATGGCAAAGCCATTGTAAAAAGGCTTGACCGCAAAATCCTCCGGGGTGGCGCCGGTGAGAATTTTGGGCAGCGGCGAAGCGGCAAAGCCCTCCAGCACCACCACCTGCTGGTCAAAAAGGGACAGCATTTGCGGCAACGCCAAAGGCTGCTGGTAAAAAAAGGCCGTACCCCCCGGCCAACGAATCGCCGAACGAGCCGCCCCGGAGGAAAAATGCAGCGCGCTGTCGCAGTTTTCCGGGCCAAAGGTCAGCTCCTGACAAGAGCTGCTTTTGATCGTGCCCACCGTCAACCCCCGCCGCCGCAACTCCTGCACCAATTGGCATACTGTGGTGGTCTTGCCTGTATTGGATAATCCACTTACCGCAAAAACTTTCACTGGAATCCCCTCCCGGTTTTTGAAAAAGCGTTGCGTTGTACTCACGCTACCAGTATACTATTCTTGTTGCAAAGTCTTTCCCCAAAGAAAGCGCCCTATTCCGCCAAAAAATTCGCCCCGCAGGCGTTACGGCCAATTGCCCCATCCAGCGCCAATACTTTGGCAGAGGGCATGACCTCTATGCATATTTTTCGCCCGCAGTCGCAGCATTCCGTGCCAAGGTTTTGACGATTACGCCGAGGACGTCAGCCGCCAAAGCGTCCAACGCTGCCATTGCACCTGTGCCCGACACTGCCTAAGCTATAACGCCACAAGAAAGGATCTTATGCTCGTGATCATTCTTCTACTCACCAGTATGACCGCCTTAAATATCGGCTCTGGGCTGGTATTGGCCAAAGATTTGCGTCAGCATCCACAGGAATGCAAAGCAGAACCGGGAAACCCGGTCTTTCAAGCAATTTTCTGTGTCTTCTTATACTTCTTCGCC
The DNA here is from genome assembly GCA_964407445.1 of uncultured Peptococcaceae bacterium. GTDB lineage: Bacteria > Bacillota > Dehalobacteriia > UBA4068 > UBA4068 > JAILCQ01. The sequence continues at coordinate 5,596 of CAYOVS010000002.1, read as the reverse complement.
GCCTTTGGCATCTCCGACTACGCCATCAGCACCATCGTTTATACCAAAACCGGTTGGGCTTCGATCAAAAAACTGCCTGGAACGCTCAATACCCAATGTCTGCTGCCGGTATTTTTTACGGCGGTGGCGTATCTGCTGACTACCGATACGCAGCTAATCACCCTTCTCCCCTGCATGCTGGCGCAAATGGTCGGCGCTTTGCTGGGGCCGCGGCTGGTGCACAAGCTGGACGAGCGCAGGCTTAATCAGGTGCTCTTTCTGGGGCTGCTATTGGCAGGCGGTTTTATTTTGGCCAATAAGCTGGGGCTGCTGCAAATCGGCGGCCAGCAACTGGGCTTGCATGGCTGGCGGCTGGCCATTGCCATCCCCTGTTTTTTTGGCATTGGTCTGCTCAAGGCCTTTGGCGTGGGGGCTTTCCCTCCAACGATGCTGCTGGCCTTCTTTTTGGGGCTGCATCCTCTGGTGGCCTATCCGCTGATGATGGGCGCAAGCGCGCTATCCTCCCCGCTGGCCGCCGGGCAATTTATCCGCCAGGGCGGCTATTGCCGCCGCCTGACCCTGCTGGCCTCTACCTTTGGCCTGCTGGGGGTAGGAGCTGCGGTGCTGTTGGTGCGCAACCTCAATATTTCGCTGCTGCAATGGGTGGTGGCTTTTGTGGTATTGCTGGCTGCTGCAGACCTGTTTTATAGCTCCTGGCTGCTACCCTATCGGCAAAAAACGCAGCCGGATCACCAGTGCAGCAAGAGATCGTCCCGTTAAAAATATTTCTGCGACAAACCGCCAATCCCTGCCCGGCTGCACAGAAACGCTGCGGCAGGCAATAGTTCTCTCCGACAAAAGCCAATAAGACAGCACCCTGCCTTTTGGCTATCGGCACAATAACAAAAAGATGCAGCAACAGAATCGGCGAAACCAATACCGCTTGCTTCTGTTACTGCATCCCCCAAGGAACGCTACAGCGTTCCTCTTTTTATGAACGGACAATCCCCTTATTCTGCTTCGAAAGAATCCTTACCTGCGCCGCAAAGGGGGCAAACCCAATCTTCCGGCAGATCGGCAAAGGCCACGCCGCCGTTTTCCGCAGGATCATACACATAGCCACACAAAGAGCAAACAAATTTTTCCATGATTATCTCCTCCAAATTTTGATTTTGTTATGATACTTATCCCAACAAGGCGATAGCTTCCTGCTTTGGCATGGCGCTGTCGATGGCTTTTTTCAGCTGCATGGCCTTATCGGTAGCGCCGATCAAAATCGCGCCCACCAAGACCTGCCGCTCATCAAAAAACAGCTTGGCAAATTTATTGACCGTGGGGTCTTTTACAGTATGCTTATCCTCGGTGCTGATATTCCCCTGGGACCAGATGGCAACGCCCATGCTGTTCATAAAATAGGGCGCGGGCTGGGGTTGGTAAGCCGCTTCGCCGCCGGCGGCATTTTTGCCCGCCACCGCGCCTTCGGCCATAGAAACCGGCCAGCGACCATCCACCCGTCCATGCAGCTCTACGCAATCGCCGCAGGCAAACACATCCGGGTTAGAGGTTTGCATGGCATCGTCTACCTGAATAGCTTTGTCGCAGGCAAGACCCATTGCCCGACCCAGGGTGAAAATGGGCTCGGTACCGGCGGCAAAAATCACCAGCGCCGCATCAAAAGCACGGCCATCCTTAAGCGCTACCCGCGTTTCATCAATATAGGCCAAATCGCCCTTGAGCGCTACCCGCACTCCGGCGTTTTCGGTGATGCGCAGGAAAAATGCTGCCGCTTCCTGATCCAACTGCCGCTGTAGCAGCCAATCTCCCCGTTCCACCACCACAACCGGGCGGCCTTCCCTGGACAAATGCCAAGCAGCTTCCAAACCCAGCACGCCGCCACCGATCAAGACAACCGGCCCGGTAATTTGCCGCATCCGCTCCAAATCGGCCACGGTGCGGAACGCCATCACCTGATTGCCATCGGAACCGGGCGCTTCGGGGATCCGACCCCGTCCGCCGGTAGCGATCACCAGCTTGTCATAGGTAAGATAGCTGCCGTCGGCCATTTTGACCTGCTTGGCCTCGCTATCCACCGCCGCAACCCGGCCATTGATTACCTCAATGTTTTTATCGGTAAACCACTGAAAATTGCGCACATACAGCTTTTCCAAAGGGGTGGCCGACAGCAATTCATAAATTCTGGTGCGATAATAAGGCAAAACTTCCTCGCCGCAAATCAAATGCACCCGGGCGGAAGCATCCTGCTCTCTGGCTGCCTGTGCCGCTGACAAACCGGCAATACCGCCGCCAATGACGATGATTTTATTCATAAGCATGCTCCTCTTTTCTTTACCTTTCAACCAAACTCTTTACACCGGAATCGAGTTCATCAATTGCTCCAGTTGTTGCACTTGCTGCAAATTTTCCACATCTCCCAAATACGAGGCTAGATACGCGCCAAATACCGCAACCAAAATACCCACTAAGATAATGCAGATCAAGGTCAAAACCAAAGCGGCTCGGAAAAAGTTCCTTTTGGAAGGATTGACCTTTCTGTTGAATGCATAGATAAAAATCATCACTATGTAGGCAACTGTGGGAGTCAAAGACAGCAGCGAAGTCCAAAGGCTGTCACTGAAAATATAACTGCCTGCAAAAAATGCCAATGCCCCGGCAGCCAGGGGGATCAAAAACAGCAACAGGAAGGTGCCGATCCAATTACCCAAAGAAACCGGCGGATACAGCTGCTCCGCACTGAAATAGGTGGGCAAAGGCGCCGCGGCCTGGGCGGCACTACCGGATGCGGGCTGTACAGGGGGCGCCGGAGGCACGGGGGGTACGGGCGGCATAGACGCTGCAGGAGCGCTATACATCGCCTGCACCGATTGGCTTTGCATAGGCGGGGTAAACCCGTTGGCAAAGCTATTGCCGGCAGCAGCATTGTTGGCGTAGACCGGCTGGGGTTCCACACTGTTAAAAACAGCAGGCTCCGGCTGTTGAAACTGCTGCAACAGCGGTTCTACCGGTTGGGATGGCATGGGCGAGGGAGCAGTGTTGGCAACAGCGGCCGTTTGGGCAAAGCCGCCAACGCCGGAAGCCGGTGCGGCAGGCTGGGCAAAGCCGCCAACGCCGGAAGCCGGTGCGGCAGGCTGGGCAAAGCTGTCAAAGCCGGAAGCCGGTGCGGCAGGCTGGGCAAAGCTGTCAAAGCCCGAAGCCGGTGCAGCAGGCTGGGCAAAGCTGTCAAAGCCCGAAGCCGGTGCGGCAGGCTGGGCAAAATCACCCATGGCAGAAGCAGGTACAGCCGTCTGCGTCTGGGTGGCAGATGAAAAGGCAGGTACGGGTTCTGTCTGCTCAAAGTTGGCAAAGGATTGCATGGAAGCCGCATCAAATTGAGGTACGGCGTCCGTATCCACCGGCGCGTTTAAGCGAATCCCACAATTGTCACAAAAAATGCTGCCGGGTATGGTCTCCTGTCCGCAATTTGGGCAAATCATATTGGATCATCCTTCCTTAGTGAATTGCAAAGAAAAAAACTGAAACTTAGCATTATTATATACACAATCAGGAATCATTGCAATATAAATCGTCGAAAAAACGGCAGATGCTCCCCGGTTGGGTTTTGCGGCTTAGCGATATTTTTCTGCCAGCCGCCGAGCCACATACACCCCGCTGGCACTAGCCTGAGACAAGGAATGGGTCACGCCGGAGCCATCGCCCAAAGAGTACAGGCCGGGGATTTTGGTTTGCAGATCCCCATCCACCTCTACCTGAGAATTGTAGAATTTCACCTCGACACCGTAGAGCAGGGTATCCTCGTTGGCGGTACCGGGGGCAATTTTGTCCAACGCATAGATCATTTCGATGATATTATCCAGCTGCCGCTTGGGGATCACCAGGCTCAAATCTCCCGGCGTGGCCTGCAGGGTGGGGCGGGTAAAGCATTTGGCCATCCGCCGTTCACTGCTGCGCCGTCCCTTGACCAGATCGCCAAACCGCTGCAGCAGCACGCCGCCGCCCAGCATATTGCTAAGCCGGGCTACATGCTCGCCATAGCCGTTGCTATCGGTAAAGGGCTCAGTCAATTTATTGGAAACCAACAGGGCAAAATTGGTGTTTTCCGTATGCAGCGCCGGGTCGGCATAGCTGTGCCCGTTCACCGTAACGATGCCGTTGGTGTTTTCCGATACCACCTCGCCATAGGGATTCATGCAAAAGGTACGCACCATATCGTTGTATTTATCGGTTTTGTAGACGATTTTGCTTTCGTACACCTCATCGGTAATATGGCGAAAGACTTCCGCAGGCAGCTCTACCCGCACGCCGATATCCACCCGGTTGCTCATCATGGTGATGCCCATTTTATTGCAGATATCCGACATCCAGCGAGAGCCGGAACGGCCGCAGGCCAGCAGCAAATCATGACACTGAAAGCGCTGTCCATCCTCCGTCACCACCATAAAGCCGCCTTCCGGCAAACACTCGATATTCTCCACCGTAGTGCGAAAGCGAATTTGAATCCGCTCCCGGGTCATTTCGTAGATGCGTTTCAAAATCTCCATATTGCGGTCGGTGCCCAAATGCCGCACCTTGGCGTCCAGCAAATGCAGATTATGCCGCAGACATTCCGTTTTGAGCTGGCCGGAGCCGGTGGAATACAGCCTGGCCTCCGCGCCGCCCAGCTGGCACAGGACAGAATCCACATATTCCATCAGTTCCATAGCGGTTTCCACCCCCACATAGGCATGAAAATCGCCGCCAAAATTGGTAGTGATATTGTATTTTCCGTCGGAAAGGGTGCCGGCCCCGCCGTACCCGTTCATAATATGGCAGGGGTTGCATTTGATGCAGTTTTTGGTCTTGCCCGCCTTTACGGGACAAATCCGCCGCTCCAGATCTACCCCCTTGTCCAGCATCAGAATTCTGGCCTGATTGGCCAGGCGGCACAGCTCGTAGGAGGCAAAAACCCCTGCCGCGCCTGCGCCGATAATGATAATATCGTATTTTTCCATGTGTTCCTCCACTTCGGTAATCCGGGGCTGGCTTGTTTGCGGCCAGCCTCACCCGATGGCTGCGTTTTCAGCCACAGGCTGCGATATTTACTCTGCCAGCAGCAAAGCGGTAAGCTCCGGCAGATCATGGGCAAGCAGGCACGCGCCGCCTTGCCGCAGCTGCTCTTCGCTGCAAGCGCCCCAGGTAACGCCCACAAAGGCGATGCCCGCCGCCTTGGCGCAGCCCAGATCATGCAGACTGTCGCCGATAAAAACGCTGTCCACCGGCTGTGCGCCCAGCAGCTCCATGGCCTTTAAGGCCGGGCCGGGCCCGGGCTTGCAGCCGCAGCCGCTGTCGGCGGTGACCACAGCATCAAACAACGCTGCCGGGCCGATCTGCGCCAGGCTTTCCGTTGCGGCAGGGCTGCGCTTGGAGGTGGCTACCGCCAGCTTGCAACCGGCTTGCGCCAACTGGGAAAGCATTTGCTGCACCCCGGGGAAAGGCTGGGGCTTTTCTCCCGCCGCCCGGTAATATTTCTGATACAAATCAAAATATTCCTGCCCCCGTCCCGCGCCCAACAGGGCTTCGCCTGTCTCCACCAGAGGGTAACCGATATAGGAGAGGATCCGCT
>CAYOVS010000001.1:1181-32896 GCA_964407445.1 uncultured Peptococcaceae bacterium | reverse complement strand
GCTCCCCGGGGTTATAGTTGACCCCTTCCTTGACCCGGAAGATCTGGATGGGGAAAATCGGCGTTTCCCCTTGTCCCAGGCCGGCTTCTGTAGCCAGCAGCAGGTTTTTGATCACCATGCTCCCCTCCGGGGAAACATCCATGCCGTAATTCACGCTGGAAAAGGGGGTTTGCGCCCCCGCCCGGGAGTGCATGGTGTTGAGATTATGCACCAATGCCACCATTGCCTTGTAGGTGCAACGGTCGGTATCCTGATAGGCCTTGTCCCTGGCAAAGGCCTGGGCTTTGTCGGTAAGCTCCTCGGTCAACCCGGCCGCCAGCAGTAGCGCCCGCTCTTTTTTCATATAGCCATTGCCATTGGCCAGCAAGGGCTGCAAACCTTGCTCTACCAGCTCCGCCGCCACCTGCCGGGAAAGCGCCGCCGCTTCCTCGCCGCCCAGCAGCTCCAAGGCTCGCTCCAATTGCTGGTGATAGCGCAAAATGTAGGTTTTGGCCACGCCGGGGGCCAGACCGTAATCCATGTTGACGATGGATTGGCCGCCGTGCTGATCGTTTTGGTTGGATTGAATGGCAATGCAGGCCAGCGCCGCATAGCTTTCGATATGTTTGGGCTCTCGCAAAATGCCGTGGCCGGTGGAAAAACCGCCCTGAAACAGATCCAGCAGATCGATTTGGCAGCAGGTGGTGGTCAGGGTATAGAAATCCAGATCATGAATGTGGATATCTCCCTCCCGGTGGGCTCGGGCATGATCGGGATGGATGATAAACATCTCATAAAACTGCTTGGCCCCCTCGGAGCCGTATTTGAGCATGGCGCCCATGGCCGTGTTACCGTCGATATTGGCGTTTTCCCGCAAAATATCGCTGTCCATGGCGGTCTTGTAGGTGATATCCTCGTAGACCTTCATCAGCCGGGTATTCATCTGCCGCACCCGGCTGCGCTCCGCCCGGTACAAAATATAGGCTTTGGCGGTGCGGATATGGCCGTGATCCATCAATACCTGTTCCACCATATCCTGAATTTGCTCTACCTCCGGGGTGGTTTCCCCCCCATCCAGCAACCGCTGCTCCACTTCCTCCGCCAATTGCGCGGCGTCGCTGCTTTTGGTGTAGGTAGCGTCAAAAGCTTTTTGAATCGCAATGGCAATTTTATGCCGATCAAAGGCCGCCATCCTGCCATCTCTTTTTTTAATCGCCTGAATCATCAGATCTCTCCTTTGCTGCTGCCAAGCCATTTTATGCTATTTAACACAATATATAGGAAGTATATTATTTATAAGGCATATATATTGTACTGAATTGGCCTGGTAAAGTCAAGGTCATTTTTATGACAAAAAACGGGTGCAGAATATGATTGCCGTAACGGCGGCGGCGGCGTATAATAATATAGGACAAAATAAAACAAAAACGGCCATATCGGTGCGGAGGGAACGGAGCAATTGGGGATGAACAATTTATGGTTGGATTTGATTCACAACAAGATCTTTTTGATTGCTTGCGCCGGTTGGTTTGTGGCGCAGGTGCTAAAGGTTTTATTACATTTAATCGTTAACCGGGAATGGAGCTGGGAACGGTTTCTGGGTGCAGGCGGCATGCCCAGCTCCCACGCTGCCGCGGTTTGCGCGCTGCTTACGTCGGTGATCTACGAATACGGCACCGGTTCGGTAGCCTTTGCCATCACGGCGGTGCTAACGGCAATCGTGCTGCACGACGCCCGGGGGGTGCGGCTGGAAACCGGCAAGCAGGCTCAGGTGCTGAACAATATCGTCAGCCGCCTCTATGAGGGCGATCTCCACTTTTTGCAGGAGATCAAGCTCAAAGAGCTGGTGGGGCATACGCCCAGTCAGGTGGCGGTGGGCGCGGTGCTAGGTGTGCTGATCGCGGTGCTGCTGCATTAAAAGGGATTGGGGCTGCCACGTGGTTTTGGGAATAAAAAAAGTGCGGTTTCTTGATTCTCTGCAAGGAGGGTGCAAGAAGCCGCACTTTTTGGTTCGTTTGCGTTTATTTGGGGTGGCATAGGGGGCAAGGCGCCATTTTTAGCTCTTCCAGCAGGCTTCTTTCGGTAATCAGACAGGCATTGTAATCGGCGATGGAGGGGCAGCCGAAGCAATGATAGGTGGGGCTGTCTTCGTAGTACAAAGCCGCGTATTCGTGATAAAAGGCATATTCGTCCACGATATTGTCATAATCCAGCTTGAGCTGGGCGTTGATATCCTGCATCCGATAGCTTTTTTCCTCCAGCAGGGACAATTGCTCGTTGCGCTCCTGCACCCGGACGGTTTGGACTACAAACCCCACCGCTACCGCCAAAAATAGCACCAGAAAAAGAACCGGCCAGATGCGGGTGAGAGGATACTGGTTTTGTCTGGCCGCACTGTAATAGACTGCCTGCTGCTGCCCGGCCTGTTGCTGCTGTGCCTGCTGCTGCGCCGCCTGCTGCTGCCCGGCCTGCTGCTGCCCGGCCTGTTGCTGCTGTGCCTGCTGCTGCTGTGCCTGCTGCTGCGGTGCCTGCTGCTGCGCCGCCTGCTGCTGCTGTGCCTGCTGCTGCTGTGCCTGCTGCTGCCCGGCCTGTTGCTGCTGTGCCTGCTGCTGCGGTGCCTGCTGCTGCGGTGCCTGTTGCTGCTGTGCCTGCTGCTGCCCGGCCTGTTGCTGCTGCCCGGCCTGCTGCTGCCCGGCCTGTTGCTGCGCCGCCTGCTGCTGCCCGGCTTGCTGCGGTTCTTGGGATGAGGGAGCTGCTACTGTCTCGCCGCAATACTGACAAAAGCGACTGTCCTGGGGCAGCTCGCCACCACATTGCTTACAAATCATCGTGATTCCTCCCGTCGATTGATATATTTGGCCAGGCAAGCCAACAAAAGCTGGCTGTCAAAGGGCTTGGAGATATGGGCGTTCATCCCGCTGGCGATGGATTTGTTGATATCCTCGGCAAAAGCGTTGGCCGTCATGGCAATAATCGGGATGGAGGCTGCGTCCGGGTGATCAGAAGCGCGGATTTCCTTGGTGGCGGCCAGGCCGTCCAGCACCGGCATTTGCACATCCATCAAAATAGCCTGATAGGTGCCGGGTACGGAGTGGGTAAAGAGCCCCACCGCTTCTTTGCCATTTTTGGCGGGGTCTATGGCAAAGCCTACCGATTGGAGAATTTCCGTGGCAATTTCCATGTTCATAAAGTTATCTTCTGCCAGCAGTAGCCTTTTCCCTTTAAAACAGTCTTGGCTTATGGGCTGCGGATCATCCTGGTGCTGGTTGGTGTTGTCCGGCTCTGTTTGCCGATCCTCTAATGCAAAGCGAAGATCCACGGTAAACAGAGAGCCTTCGCCGGGTTCGCTGACCACATACATTTGGCCACCCATCATTTCCACCAAGCTTTTGGCAATATAAAGCCCCAGCCCCACGCCACCGTTGCTTTGGGCGGCGGAGCTGTTTTGCTGCACAAAGGGGGAAAACAGCCGGTCGATAAAGTCTTTTTTGATGCCGATGCCAGTATCCTGCACTGCAAAGCGCAGAAACACCTGTTGTTCGTCCAAAGCCGTTTGCTGCATCGACAGGTTGATGCGGCCGCCGGTTTCGGTAAATTTGATCGCGTTGGACAGCAGGTTGATAAGGATCTGTTTTAGCCGCAGCGGGTCTCCCCAGAGCCGGTCCACGGTGATTTCCTGACATAAAAGCCGAAAATCCAGTCCTTTTGCCTGACATTGGGGCTGTATCATCCCCTTTAGCTCATCGACCAATGCCGCCAAAGAGAAGCTGCTGTATTCCGGTTGGAGTTTGCCGCTTTCGATGGCGGACATATCTAAAATATCGTTGACCAGCGCCAACAAATGCTGGGTGGCCTGCTGGGCGCGGAGGATGTACTCTGTGGCTTTCTCTGGTTGGCCGCATTTTTGGGAGAGAGACAAATAGCCGATAATGGCGTTTAAAGGAGTGCGTATTTCGTGAGAAGCCTGGGATAAAAATTGCTTTTTTGCTAAATTGGCTTGTTCGGATACCGCCAGAGAATCTTCCAGCAAGTGCTTTTGCTGTTCCTCCCGGTTTTTATCCACATCAATATCCCGCTTATAGAGCATAATGCTGCTGGGATGAGCCTGATCGCGGGTCATGCCCTGCAATAGATAGCTGTACCAGCGATACTTACCTTCCGGCGTTCGGCTGCGGCAGGAAAAATATTCTTCCCGGGATTCGTTGATCAGGGCAATCAAATGGTGATACTGTAAGTGCTCCTCTGCCTGTTGCCTGTCTTGGGGATGTACCTGTTCCAGCAGCCGTTCCGGCACATAGGCTTCCACCTGCCGCACGGTTTTACCATCCTCTAGAGTATACCGATACTGCAGCTTTTGCGCAATATCAATTTCGCTTACCTGATCATTGGCTTTGCAAACGGCGGAAATAAAGCGGGAAAATTCATTGCTGCGGGCTTGCTCGCTCAGACGGTGGTTGGCAGACAGCAGGGCGATGCCGCTGACAGTTGCGGCGAATAGCAGAAGCAGTAGCGTAAAGGTGGCCAGCGGATGCCGGCTGATGATGCTGCTGATGTCCAGCAGCTCCTGCCCCGCCTGAGAATTGTGAGCCAGAATATCGTTAATATCCGTATTGCTGATGGAGTCGATGGCTTTATCCAGAATAGAGAGTAAGATCTGCGCCTGTTGGCTGCTTTGGGGCAGGGCAATACAGATGTTGCAGTTTCCTCCCTGCAAATTGGAAAAGACTAAATCCTGATAGCGGTTTTGACTGCAATAATAATTGGCGGCGTACGCATTGGTCAGCACCTGTTCCACCTCGCCCTGGATCAGGGCTGCAAAGCAGCTTTCCGGGGTTGGATAGTAAACCAGTTCTCCGGCCAGCAAATCGATGGCGCCATTGCGGAAAGCGTCATAATTGTTGGTGGCGATGGAGCGAATCTCCGCGCCTGTGCTTTTTTGCACCAGGTTCATGGGCAAAGACAGATAAGTGCCGGTAAGCAAAAGCTGATTTTCTTCTGCGGTGGTAAAATTATAATCAAAGGCGGCAAGCAAATCTGCTTTCCCCTGTTGTAGCAGCTTCAATGCCTGCTGCGTATCTTCCGCCTGCAAATAGGTAAAGGTCAGCCCGGTGCTTTTGCTGATCAAGGCAAAAATATCCGCCAGTACACCGGAATACTGATCTTTCTCTTTATCATAATTGAATAATGGCTGCCAATTTGCAGGATATACGACCCGAACTTGAGGATTTTCCGCCACAAAATCCTTTTCCTCTTGGGAAAGGGTAATATACTGCCTTTCGTTTTGCGCATATTTTTCCGAAAGCTCCATGTTAAAATAGGAATTGGCGGTCTGGATAGAGTTTAAAGCCCGGTTTAGCCCGGTCAGCACCGATTGATTCCCTTTGGTGGTGGCAAAATAGAAGTTTTGCGGGGCAAATTTTGCTACAATTCTGGTTTTGTCGGAGGGCCGATAGCTGCCCAGCACCCCGGCGTCGCTCCGGCCGCTTAGCACCGCACCGATCACCTCATCGCTGGTTTTACAATCCAAAATGCTGCCAACGGTAAAGCCGTTTTCGGCGGCAAAGCTGCGCAAATCATCATCGTTGCGGGTGGAGGTCATCGCTGCGACAGCGATTCCGTCAAAGCTGGCAAAATCGCCGGTAGCCAGAGGGCTGTCGTTTTTGACGAACAAGGTGGAGGTCATTTGTCCCGCGCTTAAGGCGGGAAAATCATAGCTTTGCGCCCGTTCCTCCGTATACAACAAGCACCCTATCAGATCCAGTTGGCCGTTTTCCAGCATTTGCAGGGCATAGGCCCAGTTGAGGGGCTGTCCTTCTCGTTCCGTCACAAACTGATACTGCCAGCCGGTATAGCGGGAGATGGTTTTAAGATATTCGTAATTGTAGCCATAGGGATTGCCAGCCTGATCCAGTTCTTGATAGCCGGGCTGGCTAAACCAGGCCACCTTCAGCGTGTCCTGGGCTTCTGCCGCAAATACAGGCAATGCGCAAAACAAAAAGAGCCAAAGTACAGCCAGACAAAGCAGCATCAAACCCAGCGGATGACGCCTTTGTAAAGGTTTCATCTCAAATCCCTCCTTACCTTTGATCAAAATGAGAAGGTTGCCTGTCCTTAATCAATCGGCGTATTGTCCTGCGGCTGCCAATCCTCGGTTTGCATCCAGCTTTGATAGCGGACAAAGCAACCGCGCCCCTTGGCTTTTGCCTGATATAACGCCATATCGGCACAGCGATATAGCTGGGCAAAGTTCTTGCCGTCCCCGGGATGGCAGGCCAAACCAAAGCTACCGGAAATAGCTACATCCCCCCGCTGATCCTGCACCAAACGGCACAAATAGGAAAGCTTTTGCGCCAATGCCTGTTCATCGTGGATGTTTTTGAGTACCATAATAAATTCATCTCCGCCTAGACGGCCGCAAAGATCGTCGCTGCGCAGCGCAAATTTCAGTTTGTTGGCAATGCCCAGCAAAACCGCGTCTCCTGCCTGATGTCCCAGCGAATCGTTCACTTGTTTAAAGTTGTCGATATCCATGAGGATCAGCCCATGGTGCGCTTGGGGATTGGTTTGCAGCAAGGCGGTAAACTGCTCCTCGAACACCCGGCGATTGAGCAGGCCGGTCAGCGCATCCTGCCGGGAGCGGGCTTCCAGCAGGAGCTCCGCTTGTTTTTGCTCGTGGATATCTTCCAAGAGAATAAAACTCTTGATATCTGCGGAATAGGGATCGGGAATCAACTGCACGCTGGCCTGCGTCCACAAGGGTTCGCCCTTTGACCCCAAGCGGCGGCATTCCATTTTATCGCCGCGGATGCCCCGGTTGTAGCAATCCAGCAGCCGGTTGCGGTCATAAAAGTTCAAAAACCGTTGCCGGTCGGCAGGGTAAGCGTAATTGTCGGCGGTATATTGGGCGATGGCCGACAGGGTGCGGGGCACCTCCGCCGGTACCCGGGGCAGCATGCTGCCCTCCTCCCGCTCAAAGATATCATCCGTAAGATTGTATTCGTAGTAGTTGATGGTTTGCTCCGGCAGTGCCTCGTAATTTTGCCGCCATTTCTCGTAGGCCAGCTCTTTTTCCCGCAGCTGGGTGATATCTTCAAAGGAAATCACCGCCGAAGCGGGCCGATCTTCCTGATCCCGGATCAGCGTGTAGGAAGCATGATGCCAAACCCGGCGGCCGCCTTTGATTTTGCGCAGGATCGCCGTTTCGCCGCTGTTTTGACCCAGTGCCATGGCGTCAAAGAACTGCCGGTAATCGTTGATGCTTTCTTTGGCCACCGAGCCTGCCGCAATGATGCTTTCCGGCGCATCACGCATAATCAGCTCCAAACCAAACAGCTCTGCCGATTGGGGGGAAAGATATAGGGTTTTGCCGGGAATGTCGTAGCGGTGAATCATCTTGCCACTATGAGAAACGGCGATCCGATATTCTTCCTCGTTGATCCGCAGCTGCTCATAGGCTTTTTGTCGGTCGGTAATATCCATCAGCATCGCCGTGATGCTGCCATCCGGCTCCAACTGTCCCCGCAGCAAAATCCAGATGAGATTGCCATCCTTGGCGGTGAGCTTCAGCTCCGTTTCGATTTGCCGCTTCCCCTCCCGACGGGCCTGGTTGAGCGTGCGGCGGAATTCTTGGCTATTGGCTTGCCGCATCAAAAAATCCAGAGAATCAAAACCCAGCGCAAGAGCCTCTTGTCTGGTGTAGCCAAACATGGCGTAGCAATAATCGTTGGCAAACTGAATGGTTAGTGTGGGGGTATCCTTGCTTTTCAGACAGCAGATCCCCCCGGGGATATTTTGACTGAGCTGTTCAAAGCTTTGGCTGCGTTTAAATAAAGACAGCGCCTTGTAACTGACATAGATGGACAGCAGCAAAATCAAAAGCAACAGGCCGTAGCTAAATAAATGGCTGTTTCTGGCGGAAGGGCCTAAATAGCAAAGAATGGTTTGCAAGAAAAGCAAAATTGTCAGCAGCAAAGAACAGAAAAATGTAATTGTATCGGCCCAATCTTTTTGCAAGCGCAAATTAATAATGTAGATTGCCAGTACCACGATTACTGTCAGCGCCAGCAGCAAATGATTGCAGAGCAGGGTAAAAGCCAGGGAAAAGCTGCCGGTAAATACCCGGAAAATCGCTATGCCGCCATGGAGCAAAAACAATGCGGCCAGCAGCTCCAGCGCCCATTTGCCCTTGGTGGCAAAGCCGCGAATTGCCCATAGCAGCGGCAGCGGCAGCAGCAAATACGCAAAAAGATGAATGGGCAGATAGCTGTCGGTGGTCATGGCCAGCAGACCCTGCAAATCGCCGTGGGAAAGGATCCAGATGGTGCTTAGCAGCAAGAACAGAGCCAAATTGCCAAACCTGCTGAAATTCTGTGATTGATAGCGGCGACAGAGAAAGGCTAACAGGGAGATGATGTACACGGTGGTGAGTAGTAACAGGGTGGCAGTGGCCAGCGTTCCTAAAGATTGCCGCAGCAGCACATAGTTGATGGCGTTGGCCGCGGCCAAATAGATTTGCTCAATTTCGATGGCGTTGCGGCTGCCGTTATTGCTTAGGGTAAGAATCAGCTTTTGCCCGGCCTGACTTTCCGGAATTTGCAGGATGGTCCAGGGAGCGGCACAATTCCAGTCGAACAGGCCGATGGTATTGTTGCCGCTGAGGGATTGTCCATCCACTCTGCCCGATACCTGCTGGTAATTGGTTTTGATGTATAGGGTGAACCCTTGATCAATATGATCGGGCAAAATATGGGAAATCACCAGCTTTTCCTCGGGCGCCAGCAACACGGAGACGGGAAGCTGCCCCAAGGTGTGCCATTGTCCCTCGATGCTGTAACGCCAATCCTGGTCAAAGGCAATCTCCTCATCGTTGTTTTGGATGGCGGCAAAGAGTACTTGCAGCAACAGATATCCGCAAAGGAGCAAAAACAAAAGGAGTGCGGCGGTGATACAATATGTAAGAAATTTGGTGTTTTTCTCTTTCATCCGTTTTGCTCCTTTAGTTGTCCTATTTTTCTCAGGGGTGGCCTTAAGGGGCAGAAGAACAGAGGATACATTTTGCTGTTTTTCTACAATTATTATACTATAATTGTAATAATTATGGAACCTTTTTCTATTAAGAAAACCAAGAAAACCGCACCCCTGTTGGACGAAGGGTTGCGGTTTCTTGGGAGTATTGAGAGAGATAATTGAAGTGGGCTTATTCGGTTACCTGTTTTTTGGTAAACGACAAAGAGAGGATGATGCTTAGCAATAAAATGAGGAAAATAATGCTAATGGAAAGCAGTATGGAGATGTGCAGCCCAAACACCAGCCCCAACAGCTTGATCCCCGTAAAGGTGAGAATGGCCGCCACGCCGTAGCGTACATAGCGAAACCGCTCCTGTAAATGTTCCAGAACAAAATACAACTGCCGCAGACCCAGTATGGCAAAGATGTTGGAGGAATAGACGATAAACAGATCGGTGGACACAGAAAACACCGCCGGTACGGAATCTATGGCAAATAACACATCGGAAAACTCAATCATCACCAGCACCGCAAACAAGGGCGTGGCATACAGCTTGCCCTGCTGCCGCTGAAAAAAGCGATCGCCGGCAAAATCCGGCAAAATAGGGATCATCTTGCCCAGCAGCTTGAGCACCTTGCTTTCTGCCAGATCCTTCGGCTGCTCGTCATCTTTTTTGAACATTTTGATGCCGCTGATGACTAGCACAGCGCCAAATATGTACAGCACCCAGGAAAAGCTTTCCACAATGGCCACGCCCAGAGAAATAAAGACCAGCCGCAAAATCATTGCGCCGATAATCCCATAGGTTAAGCAGCGATGCTGATAGGCCACTGGCACCGCAAATGCGGAAAAGAGGGTGATGAACACAAACAGATTATCCATGCTTAAGCTAAACTCAATCAGATATCCACCTAAATATTCCAGTGCAGCCTCGCCGCCCCGGAAAAAATAAATTCCCCCGCATAGCAACAACGATAATCCCATCCAAAAAGCAACCATTTTTAATGATTTGCGAACTGTCTGATCCATAAACGCTCCTTTTTGTTGTTGTTTTCACCGTGACAGTATTTTTGCAGCTTAGATAGGGAATCCCTCCTCAATGTTGGCTTCTGTGTCTCCGCATCCAAATAGGCGAGCCCATCCCGAAAAGCCAGCCGCCGCCGGGTAACGTAACCAGCGGTGTATCGCATCTGGCGGCGTTTTTTTCGCGGCGCTAAGAGGGTATAGCGGGAATAGATACAAAAAGACCTTGATACCCCTGGGGTATCAAGGTCTTGCTATCCATTGGAGAATAAAGCCAGACGCGTGTAAAGGCGTCGAATGTTGACTTTATTGCTTATAAGCTACTCCCCTTAACGGGATAATTATGCCATAACGAACTTCGGCTGTCAAGAAAAACTTTTTTGACGTGCAAGAAAGAAGGGCAAGTCCTCTTTTTTTGCATCAAGAGCTTAGATAGCGCAGCTTTTCCGCCACGGCTTGTTGCAGCGCCGGGGGATACTGGGCGCCGGGCTGCAAAAGCTGGGCGCAGTCCTCCCTGGCCTGCTGCAACAAATCCCCATCTTGCAGCAGATCTGCCACTTTAAGCTGGGGCAGGCCGTGCTGACGCAGGCCAAAAAATTCACCGGGCCCCCGCTGCTGCAGATCCGCCTCCGCCAGTTGAAAACCGTCTGTGCAGCTGGCGATGGTTTTCATCCGCTGCCGTGCAATCTGTCCGGCGGCGCTATGCAGCAGCAGGCAATATCCCTGCTCCCCGCCGCGGCCAATCCGCCCCCGCAATTGATGCAGCTGAGCCAGACCAAAGCGCTCCGCGTCCCGGATCAGCATCACCGTAGCATTGGGGACATCCACGCCGACCTCGATGACGGTGGTGGAAACCAAAATTTGCAGCCGGTTTTGCTGAAAATCCTCCATGATCTGCCGTTTTTCGGCAGCCTTCATCTTGCCGTGCAGCAGCCCCACCTGATATCCGGTAAAACGCTGCTGCAAGCGGCCAAAGCAGGCCTTGGCGCTGTCCAGATCCAAGGTTTCGCTTTCCTCGATCAAGGGGCAGACCACAAAAGCCTGCCTTCCTTTTAGCAGCTCTTTTTCCATAAAATTATAGACGCGCTGCTCATAGCTGTAGTTGACCGCATAGGTTTTCACCGGCTTGCGCCCTGGGGGCATTTGGTCGATCACCGACATGGCCAGATCCGCATAGACGGTCATGGCTAAAGTGCGGGGGATGGGCGTGGCGGACATCACCAGGGTGTCCATTTCCTCTCCGGCCAGCTTGGCTCTTTGCAGCACCCCAAAGCGATGCTGCTCATCGGTAACGGCCAGCCCTGGCGCAAACCAAACCAGATGATCCTCCAGCAGGGCATGGGTGCCGATCAGCACCTGTAGCTCGCCTAGGGAAAATTGGCTTAAAATCTGCTTCTTTTCCCTGGCCGGGGTGGAGCCGGTCAGCTCCGCGCCGGCCACACCAAACCGCTGCAACAGGGGCAATAGCCCGGCGCTGTGCTGCTGCGCCAAAATCTCCGTGGGCGCCATCAGCGCCGCTTGCCGTCCGCCCAGACAGGTTTTGAGCATGGCGGCGGCGGCTACCATGGTTTTGCCGCAGCCCACATCTCCCTGCACCAGCCGGGCCATGGGCTGGGGGCGGTTCAGATCGGCAAAAATCTCGCCGATCACCCGGTTTTGGGCTTGGGTCAAGGAATAGGGCAACGCCTCTGCCAGCAGTTGCAGCAACGCCCCGTCGTTTTGCGTGGGGCGGTGCAGGGTTTGCCCGGCGCGCTGCTGGGCATTGCCGCTTTGCAGCACCGCCAATTGGAGGATCAGCCATTCCTCGTAGGCCATGCGGCGGCGGCATCGCTGCAAGCGGTCAAAATCCGTGGGATAATGCAGCTCCCGGATGCACTCCGCCCGGCCGGGCCATTGGTATTTTTGCAGCAGCCAGTCGGGCAAAAGCTCCGGGGGCAAAGTACCGTAGCGGGCGATGGCCTGTTCCGTCAAAGCGCGCAGATTTTTTTGGCTTAGCCCTTCCGTGGCGGGATAGATGGGCTGGATTTTTTGCCCCGCCCCGGGCAGATCGGCAAAATAAAAATCCTCTACCGTAAATTGGGGCTCCCGAAAGCGAATTTCCAGCCGCCCCAGCAGCAGCAGCTCCCGCCCGGGATACAGCTCTTTTTCCAGATAACGCTGGTTGAACCAGGTGGCCGACACCACGCCGCTGTCATCGGCCAGCACCGCCTTGAGCAGGGTAAGCTTGCTGCGGGTGGGCTGAAGATGACATTGCAGCACCTGCCCGCGGAGCAAGGCATTTTCGCCGATCTGCAAGCTGCCGATGGGGGTGACTTGCCGCCAATCCTGATATTGCCGGGGAAAAAACAGCAGCAAATCGCCCACGGTATGCACGCCCAGCTTGGCCAAAGCCGCCGCCCGCCGCTGCCCCACGCTTTTCAGGTACTGCACCGGCGTATCCAAACTGCCGTTGCCGCCGGTGGCAGCAGGCTTTGCTGCCTGCTTTTTGCGGCGCACAGGCTGCTCTGCCGCCGCCTTTGCCGCTGCACCCTCTGCTGGTGCGGCGCCGCTGCTTTGCGCCGCCGCGCCACCCGTGGTTTTCCGTTGGGGCAGGCTGCTGCCTTGGCGCTTTGGTTGGCAAGGCTGCCCACTGCTTTGTACCGCTTTGGGCGCATCCCCCCTTTTGCTGGGCTGTTCCGGCGCAGACTGCTGGCCGATTGTTTCTCCTGGGGCGGCTTGTTGCTGTGTCCCACCGGAGATTGCCGCTGTGCGCTCTGCCGCTGTTTTTGCCCCGTTGCCGTCTTGTTGCGGTTCCGTGGCAGACGCGCCTGCCGTGGCAGCGGCGCGTAGCAACGCCAAAAGGCGAGGCCGCTCCTGAAGAGCGGCCTCGCCATAGGCCTGAGCCAATTGTAGCAGAGCCGGATCGTTTGCCAACTGGGAACGGGCAGCCAGATATGCCGATAACCCGCCAAATACTGCGCTATCGGTATATCCCAGCTTTTCTTCTTTGTCCAATAAATGCAAAATATCCATGGATATGGTTCTTTTCCTGCGGATTGAGGACAATAAGGCAAACCAAGACAGTAGGAAATTGCCCTTCGCCCCAGATGCGCTATCCTGCCCTGTTTCCGGGGCAAAATGGTTCTTGCCGGTTTATTCCAAAGAGATCAAATAATAATATAAGGGCTGGCCGCCTTGGTTCAGTTCCACCTCGTAATCGGGGTAGGCGGCGGCTACCTGCTTTTGCAGGGCTTCCGCTTGCTCTGGGGTAACGTCGCTGCCGTAGAACAGGCTGATCAAACTGCCGTCTTCCAAGTCTGCGGTCATTTTTTCCAGCAATTGCAGCAGCACCTGATCAATCGTTTGGCCGCAATCGACAATTTTGCCGTTTTTCAGCCCTAAAATATCGCCTTCTTTGATTTCAAAGCCGTTATATTTGGCAGGGCGCACCGCATAGGTCAGTTCGCCGGATACGGTGTTGGCAAAAGCCTGTTTCATGCCTTGGGCGTTTTCTTTGGCGGAAAGCTCTTGATTAAAGGCCAGCATTGCTGCTACCCCCTGGGTAACAAATTTGCTTTCTACCACCGCTACCGCTTTTTTGGTCAGCTTTTGCGCCTGTTGGGCGGTGAGAATGATATTGCTGTTATTGGGCAGCAGCACGATCTCCTGCGCCCCGGATTGATTGATGGCGTTGACCAGATCCTCGGCGCTGGGGTTCATAGTCTGGCCGCCGGAAATCACCTTGGCGCCCAAAGAATGGAACACCTGCCGCATTCCTTCGCCGGAGCAAACGGCAATCACGCCGCTTTTCCCCTGCATGGAGGCAAAATCCTCCGGCACAGGGGCGTTTGCCTTGGTTTCGGCGGCGCTTTGCTGCTCCAGCATGTTTTGATGATGCTGATCCCGCATATTGTCGATAATAATATCGTGCAGACTGCCAAAGCCGCTGCAATATTCCAGCACCTGTCCGGGATGATTGTTGTGAAAGTGGATTTTGATGATATTTTCGTCTCCCACCACCAGCAGGGAATCGCCGGGGGGTGTTTTGGCCAGATGGCGGCGGATCTTATCCACCGGCAGCTGGTTGCCTTTGATCAAAAGCTGGGTGCAGTAGGTGAACTCAATGGCCTGTTCGGATTTAAATTCCGGCTGTGCCGGGGCTTCTGCGCCGGGGGGAGCAGCGCCTTCTCCATCGGCTGTTACCGGTTGGCCTTCCAGAGCCAGCAGGCAGCCTTCCAAAAAGAGCAGCAAGCCTTTGCCCCCGGCGTCTACTACGCCGGCTTCGGTCAATGCGGGCAGGATATATTGGGTCTCCGCCAGCATTTTTGCGCCAGCCTCCTGGGCCTGCCGCAAAACCAGCAGGAGATCGCTTTCGCTTTCCGCTGCCTTTACCGCAGCAGCGGCATATTCCCGAAACACAGTGAGGATGGTGCCCTCCACCGGTTTCATTACCGATTTATAAGAAAGATCCACCCCTCTTTGTAAGGCGGCTGCCCAGCCCTTGGCGTCAATGGTGGTTTTGCCCACCATGCTCAGGGAAAAGCCCCGGAACATCTGGGATAGG
The DNA here is from genome assembly GCA_964407445.1 of uncultured Peptococcaceae bacterium. Classification (GTDB taxonomy): domain Bacteria; phylum Bacillota; class Dehalobacteriia; order UBA4068; family UBA4068; genus JAILCQ01. The sequence continues at coordinate 18,344 of CAYOVS010000001.1, read as the reverse complement.
ATCACCCCGGAGTTGCCCCGCGCACCCATCAGCGCGCCCATGGCAAAATCCCCGGCCAGCTGCCCCACGCCTTTATTGCCGGCAAAGCGAATGTTTTTCACAGCGGAGCTGACTGTTAGATACATATTGATCCCGGTATCGCCATCCGGCACGGGAAAAACGTTTAATGCGTTTACAGCTTCCCGGTGATTGCCCAAAAGGGCGCAGCCGCTTTGAACCATTTCGGCCCAGCCGGCGGCAGTAAGTTGCGATAAATTACCCGTCATGGTATTCCTCCTAAAGGTATTGGGACAAAGCCGCGTGCTGCGGGTTTGCCCACCAAAGGTGCCGGCCGAAAATCAGTCTACTACCCGCACGCCCTGAATATTCACTTCTACCCGGTTTACCTTGATCCCGGTATATTTTTCCACGATATATTTGACGTTTTCCATCACGTTGGCGGCAATTACGGATATTTTGGTGCCGTAGCCTACCACAATATTAACCTTGATGTATAATTCGTCGTTTTTATCAGCAACATCCACGCCCTTTGACAAGGCTTCTCTGCCCAAAAGCTCGCTGATCCCGTCGCTGAAAATGCGGGAAGAAACCATTCCAACAATCCCAAAGCATTCTGTGGCGGCCAAACCGGCCAAGGTGGCGATCACCTCTTTATGAATGCTGATAACCCCAAATTCGGTGTTGATATCTCTGCCCATATTGCTCCTCCTTTCATCCCATACATTGCTTACATGACCAAATACGAAATATGCTCCTGAGAGCTAATTTTTTTCAAAGATAAAGATATTCAAAGATAATAGGCGCTCAGTCTCAAAATCATAGACAAGGTGAACTGCCGCGCAACGGCAAGAGAGGGCGGCCTGTGCCGTTTTGGCCTGTGCAGCTATTATACCGCATTTCTTTCCAAAATAAAAGCCTATAAAAACCGGAAGCATGTCGATGTTTCCGCTGCTGCCGCCTGCAACAAAGCAGTTTCTTTTGAAACTTGGGTAGTAGAAATGGGCAGATAGCGGGAGAAAAGCGGATTTTGCTTTGCTTAGGCTTATTTTTGTTGGGTAGACTGCAATTTTTGATACAGTTGCTGCAGCAATGGCAGGCTTAGCCCTACCACGCCGCCGTAGTCGCCATCAATTCTTTTTATTAGCAGCGCGCCTTTGCCCTGGATGCCATAAGCACCGGCTTTATCCAGCGGCTCCCCATCGGCCACATAGGCGTCGATCAGTGCTTGGGACAAAGGCAAAAACTCCACCAGCGTGCAGGTATGACCGGTGAGCAGTCTGCCGCTGGCCTGCTCCAGCAGACAGAGGCCGGTATAGACCCAATGCTCCCTGCCGGAGAGCTCCCCCAGCATTTGCCGGGCTTCTGCCGGGGAGGCAGGCTTGCCATAGGCCTTACCCTGCCGAAACACCAGCGTATCGCCGCCCAAAATCAACCCGTCTTCCCCCGGATGCTGCGCCGCCAGCGCCTTGCGGGCCGCGTTTTCCTCCACCAGCGCCGCCGGGTCGTCGCCGGGCTGAAACAGCCGTTCTTCCGTACAGGTTGGCCGCAGCAACGGCTCCACGCCCACCTGCGCCAGCAGCTCCCGCCGCCGGGGGCTGGCGCTGGCCAAAATCAGTTGTTCTTCGCCAAAAATAGCTAGCTTGTTGTGCATTATGCCTCCAAAATTTGCCGGATAGATCTGGATGAACGGAGAATATCCAACAAAACGCGCGGTTTTTTTTTAGTCGCAGGGAAGAAGAGCAAAAACTTGGCACACCCGGTTCTTGTGCTTGCCTTGTACCTGCCTTGTACCTGCCTTATGCTTGCCCATGCCTGCCCTATGCTTGTAACAGCGCCGGTTCTTCCGTCAGCAGTTGGCGCATGGCGGCGATCAGATAGAGGGAGCCGGTGATCACCAGCATATCCTCCGAGCCGGTTTGCGCCAGCGCTGCTTGCAATGCCTGCCGGTTGTCGGCAATGGCCTGGGCGGGCAGGCCGCAGGCAGCGCAGTGCTCCGCCAGCGTTTGCCAGTCCCCCTGTCGGCTGAGATAGGGCGGGGGCGTGACGATCGCCGCCGCCAAAGCGGGCGCCAGCAGCGACACCGCCTGCCGCCGTTCTTTGTCCGCCAGCATCCCCAGCAGCCCCACCCGCCGCCGATGGGGCCAAAGCTGCTCCAGCGAGCGTACCAGTGCCGCCACCCCGTGGGGGTTATGGGCGCCGTCCAGCAGGATCAACGGCCGGCGGCAAACCACCTCCAGCCGCCCTGGCCAACGGGCTTGCGCCAAGCCTTGGCGGATGGCCTGCTCCGGGCAGCCTGCCGCAGCGCAGGCGGCCACAGCCAGCGCCCCGTTCTCCAGTTGATAGAAACCGGGCAAATTGAGCCGCAGCCCGGGATACTCACCAGAGGGCAAAAACAGATCAAAAGTTCCCCCGGCTTCATCCACCCGGGGGTTTTGCACCAGAATGCGCCGACCCAAAAGCTGCAAAGCGGCTTGCTGCTTTTGGCAGGCGTCTGCCACCACCGGCAGAGCCTCCCCGGAAACGCCGCTGATCACGGTAGCCCCCGGCTTGATGATCCCGGCCTTTACCCGGGCGATCTGGCTGACGGTATCCCCCAGATAGGCGCAATGATCCAGCGCCACATTGGTCAGCACCGCAATGTGGCCATCGGCGATATTGGTGCTGTCAATGGCGCCGCCCATGCCCACCTCCAGCACCGCCCAATCCACGCCCCTTTGGGCAAAATGCAGCAGCGCGCAGGCGGTAGCCAGCTCAAACTCGGTGGGGCTTTCCCAGCCCTGCGCCACCATGGCGGTGATCTCCGGGGCAATGCGGCTGACCAGCGCGGCAAAGTCCTCTTCACCGATCCATTGATTATCCACCCGGTAGCGTTCCCGGTGGCTGGCCAAATGGGGCGAGGAAAAAAAGCCGGTGCGATAGCCCGCCTGCCGCAGGATGCTTTCACAGCAGGCCGCGGTGGAGCCTTTGCCGTTGGTGCCGCCGATATGGAGGATATGGGGCAGCTGCTTTTGGGGATCGCCCAAGCGCCGCAGCAGCTCCCTGATCCGGGACAAGCCCGGGTTGACGCCAAATTTGGCCAGATCTTGCAGAAAGGATAGGCTTTCTTGATAGGTGAAGTTGGTTCTGTGCTCCATTGTTCCCTCCACAGGTTACGCCGCTAGGTAAGGCTTTCCTGCCGCCCTACTGCGCGCTCCGAAAGCGATGTTGCCATGGGATCGGTTCGGCAAAGTCAAAAATGCAGGTTCCCGGAAATCCAAGTATCTGTATTTTTTTGCGCAGGGGGCTTGCCTGCATCGCCCCGTCTCCGGTTTTGGCTGGATATGCAGTACCGGGAGCGGATTTTCCGGCTCCCGGTACTGGTTTGCGGCTTTGGGGTTATTGCAGCAGCGCCAGATGGGCTTGCAGGGAAGCCATCTTTTCGCCGATTTCGTTTTCCTTTTGCCGTTCCTTTTCCACCACTTGGGCGGGGGCTTTGGCGATAAAGCTTTCGTTAGAGAGCTTGGCGGAGAGCCGTTTCAGCTCGTTTTGGCAATTGTCGATTTCTTTTTGCAGGCGCGCGGTCTCCTTGTCTAGATCGATCAGCCCGGCCAGAGGCAGATAAATATCTACGCCCCGCACATGGGCTTTGGCAGCCTGCTGCGGCATGGCGTCGCCGTTGGCGCGCAGCTCCAGCCGGGAGGCGGAGCCCAGTGCCAGCAGGTAGCTTTCCCCTTGTTCGATCAGCTTTTGCTGTTCGGCGGGGGCATAGAGAATCACCTCAGCCTTTTTGCCCAAGGGCACGTTCATTTCCGCCCGCAGGTTGCGGATGCTGCGGATCATCTCCATCAGCAGCAGCATTTGCTCCGCCTGCTCCGGATAGGCGGCAAGGCCGCTGCCATCCGGGTATTTGGCCAGCATCACCGTTTCGCCCTGATGGGGCAGCAGCTGCCAGATTTCCTCGGTGATAAAGGGGATAAAGGGATGCAGCAGCTCTAAAATGCGGGAAAGGGTGGTGGCAAGCACCTGTTGGGCGGTGTATTTTTCCACCGGGCTGCCCTTGTACAGACGCAGCTTGGCCAGCTCCACATACCAGTCGCAGAACTCGTCCCAGACAAAATCATAGGCCTGCCGCAGCGCCTCGCCCAGCTCAAATTTTTCCATATTGTCGTTGACGGAGGCGGAGACCACCCGCAGCCGTTCCAAAATCCACTGATCGGCTAAGGTCAGCTCCGGCTGATAGCTGCCTTGCTGATAATCGCTTAGGTTCATCAGGGTAAAGCGGCTGGCATTCCACAGCTTGTTGAGGAAATTGCGGGAGGCTTCCAGCCGTTCCGGCTTAAAACGCATATCGTTGCCGGGGCTGTTGCCGGTCATCAGCATAAAGCGCAGGCTGTCCGCGCCGTATTCCTCGATCACGCCGATGGGGTCTACCCCGTTGCCCAGGGATTTGCTCATCTTGCGCCCCTGCTCGTCCCGGACGATGCCGTGGATGAACACATGGTCAAAGGGCTTTTCGCCCATTTGCTCGATGCCGGAGAAAATCATTCTGGCCACCCAGAAGAAAATGATGTCGTAGCCGGTGACCAGCACATTGGTGGGATAGAAGGATTTGAGCAGGTCGGTTTGCTCCGGCCAGCCCAGGGTGGAAAAAGGCCACAGCGCGGAAGAGAACCAGGTATCCAACACATCCGGGTCTTGCTCTAGCTTGGTGCTGCCGCAATGGGGGCAGCAGGTGGGGTCTTCCTCGGCGCAGATCTCCTGGCCGCAATCAGCGCAATACCAAACGGGAATCCGGTGTCCCCACCACAACTGGCGGGAGATGCACCAATCCCGGATATTTTCCATCCAATTGGTATAGGTGCGGGTAAAGCGCTCTGGTACAAACTTGGTATCGCCGCCGGTCACCGCGGCAATGGCCGGTTCGGCCAGAGGGGTCATCTTGACAAACCATTGCTTGGAGACCAGAGGTTCTACGGCGGTGCCGCAGCGATAGCACTGGCCAACCGCATGGGTCAGGTCGGTAATATCTTCTAAAAGCCCCAGCGCGCGGAATTCCTCGATCAGCTTGGCGCGACATTCCAGCATGGGCATGCCCGCGTATTTGCCGGCGTTTTGGTTCATCAGCCCATCCTTGCCGATGACGGCGATTTGCTCCAGATTGTGGCGTAGGCCGATTTCAAAATCGTTGGGGTCGTGGGCGGGGGTGATTTTCACCGCGCCGGTACCAAACTCCATATCGCAATATTCGTCGCCGATGAGGGGAATCTCCCGGTTCATAATCGGCAGCAGCACCGTTTTGCCCAGCTTATCCTGGTAGCGGGGGTCATCGGGATGGACGGCCACGGCGGTATCGCCCAGCAGCGTTTCCGGCCGGGTGGTGGCCACCACCACATAGCCGCTGCCATCGGTATAGGGATAGCGCAGATGCCAAAGATGGCTTTCCTGATCCACATGCTCCACCTCAATATCCGAGATGGTGGTTTGGCAATGGCTGCACCAGTTGACGATATAGCTGCCCCGGTAGATCAACCCTTTTTGATACATGGCTACAAAGGCCCGGCGCACTGCCTTGGAGCAGCCTTCGTCCATGGTAAACCGTTCCTTGTCCCAGTCGCAGGAGGAGCCCATCATCCGCAATTGCTTGGTGATCCGGCCATGATATTGATGCTTCCACTGCCAGGCGCGCTCCAAAAAAGCGTCCCGGCCGATATCGTATTTGCTCAAGCCTTCCTTGGCCAATTGCTCTTCTACCTTGGCCTGGGTGGCAATGCCCGCATGATCGGTGCCGGGCAGCCATAAGGTGCGCCGTCCCTGCATCCGCCGCCAACGGGTCAAAACATCCTGTAAGGTGCAATCCAGAGCATGCCCCATGTGCAGCTGCCCGGTAACGTTGGGCGGCGGCATCACGATGCAAAAAGGCTCGCCCTCCGGGTTTGCATCACTGCTGAAGTACCCCTTTTCCTGCCAGATGGGATACCACTTTGCTTCAACCTCAATCGGTTGATAGGTGGTGGAAAGCTGTTTTTCGCCGCTGTTTTCTGTCATGCTATTCTTCCTCTCGTATCATACTCAAAACTGCATACCTTATCATTATATAGAATAGGCAGGGCAAAAGCAATATTTTATTTTAATGCAAAAGAGACGACCCTCTTGGGGTCGCCTCTTGCTGTTTTTTTACCGGGATCGGCAGGGATGGTTGCTCCGCCGGTTATTTTTTCTGCGCATCCTGTTTGGCCTTGCGCAGGAAGATGGTCAATCCGGCGGCGGCAAGAGCCAAGCCGATCAAAACGGCAGGCAGCGGGTCGCCGGTTTTCGGCACCGCGCCTAGAGGCACTTCCTCGTCTAAGATGTCAATGGTATCCCCCTTGCTGCTGTTGCTGCTTTGCTGGGGTTTGCTGCCGGTGGGGGTTTGGGTTTCCGGGATATCCACCGTTTCTGTGCTGCCGCCGGGCAGATCGCCCAAAGGCGTATCCGGTTCCAGAATCTCTACCGGCGGATCGGGGGCGGGGCCGGGAATCGGTTCCTCCGGGTCCGGGATAGGATCCGGGTCGGGGGTGGGATCCGGATCAGGATCAGAATCAGGGTCGGGGCGGTCGATGGTTTCCCGGTGATTGATCACCTGATATTCCAGCAGCTTGCCGTCTTGGGCAAAATCTGCTTCTGTAATGGTCAGCGGAGTGCGGCTCAGCTTGTAGCCGCTGGGCGCGCGAGTTTCCCGGATGGTGTAGCTGCCAATGGTCAGATTGTTGAAGCGAGCCACCCCGTCCGGGCCGGTGGTGGCGGCGGAAAGCTGGTTGCCCTCCTGATCGTATAGGGTGAATCTGGCGCCGGAAAGCAGCCTGCCGTTGGTATTGGTTTTGGTGATGGCGATATTGACCCGGTTGGCGGTATTGGCCAGCTTGGGCAAGCCCTGGTTGCATGGTTCCCCATCCAGCCAGTAGCTGGTCTGCCCCAATTGATTGATCACCGCCTTGACCACCTGCTGCTGCTCCGGCATCTGATAGCCGGCGGGGGCGGCGATCTCGGCGATATAATAAATCCCCGGCTTCAGATTGGCAAAGGTGACTGCGCCGTTGGCGTCGCTGGTGGCGGTGGCCAGCAGCTTTTCCGGGCTGATGCTGCCCTGATACAAGCCAAACTGGGCTTGCGCCAGCACCACGCCCTGCTCATCGGTTTTGAGGATCTGGATGGCGCGGGTCAGCACCGGATTGGTGATGGTTTGGGTCAGCTTGCGCTGGGCGGCGTCGTCGGTATTGATGGTAAGCGGATACGCGTTGTTTGGGTTGAGGCTGTAGCCAACCGGCGGGGTTTGCTCTATCACGATATAGTTGCCGGAGGGCAAACGGGAGAATTCTACCTTGCCTTTGGCGTCGGTGATTTTGGTGTATTTCAACACCCGCTGTTCCTGCCCGTTTTCGTCGGTAACGATTTGATAGAGCTGGAACACCGCGCCGCTTAAGGTTTTGCCGTTTTCTTCATCTTGCTTGGTCAGGGTGATCTTGCCCGCCAGCTTCGCCCAGGCGCCGCCCTCGGCGTATTCGATGCGGATGGTTGAAGGGGTGGAGATCAGCTCCTGCTTGAAGCCTTCCAGATAGGCGGTGTTTTTGATCGCGGTTACCGTGTCGCTGACAATGGCGGTGGTGAGCTGCAAGCGATAGGCGCGATCCTTTTGCGGCAGGGTGAAGCGCAGGGTATGGTTTTCCCAAGTCAGATTGCCCTGTACCAGCGCTTGCTCCAGCTCTTGCCCCAATTGCAGGCTGCCGTTTGCCTGCACCTGTAGCTCCCATACCCGCAGAGCGTATGCGCCGTTGCGGTAGACCGGCTCCAGATACTCGGCCAGCGGATCCACCACGGTGGCGGTTTCTACCCCGTCCAGCGTGGTAATGTCCACCCCGTTGCTGTTTACATCCATGGTCCAGACTACATTGCCGGTATAGTATCCCTCTCGCTGCTCCAAAACGCCAGTTTTGGTCACCGCTCGGTTGGCAATGGTGATATCCTCATAGTCGCCCTGCTTGCCGCAAATGGTGCTGCCTGTTGCATAGGCTTGGTTGCGCAGGGTGATGTTTTCGTTGCTGCCCATAAAAAGCCGGGCTGCGTCTGCTTCGCTGAGCTTGGTCTTGATCAAAATGACATAGCTGTCGTTGATGGTGTTGAAGGTGAAGGTAAGCTGCTGCACTTGCTCCGAAACCGCAGTGACTTCCACCTTTTGCAGGATCTGGCTCAATTCTTCCGCCGTCAGCAGCGCGCCCTTGGCAATTTTGGGGTTGCCGCCGGTGGTCACGGTGCTGCCATGATAGATTTCGTAGAAGGCTTCGCCGTCCGGTGCAAAATAGGCGGGCAGGGTGTCGACCAGCTGCCCGTTTTCAATCGTCAGCTTGTTGTGGTTGAGATGCAGCTGCCAGGTAACGGTGCGGTCGGCGTAATTGTAGGCCACCGCCACATCCTTTTCCAGAATATGGTGGAAAATTTGCGCGGTAGCGTTGCCGGTCAGGGGCTCGCTATCCCGGGAAAGCAGGGTAGCGTAGTTGGTGGCTTTGTACAAGCTGTTGCCGCCGTTGCTGCCGTAGGCTTCTTGATTGGTCAGCTTGGTGTGCAGGCAGATGGTTTGCAGATCGGTCAGGTCTCCCAGATAAATGGTGAGAATCTGCGCGGTGACGTTCTGGCTTAGGGCAACCGTTTCCAGGGTGTATTGCCCGGCTTGATCGCCTTGGGTGGCGGCTCCGTTGTTAATGGTCAGGCTGCCGTCCAGATATTTTTGGTCGGTGGTCATGGACAGCCCCCGGTATTGTTCATAGCCGGTCAAACTGGGGAATTTGCCGCTTTTATTGCTCTTGCTGCTTTCGTCGTTGTGGTAGACGAAGATCTCCACGACCTTGGCGTCCGCCACCGGCTGCCCGGCCTGATCTACCCGGATGGTCCAAGGCAGCACATTATTGGTATAATCGTAGGTTCCGGCAGCCTTTTGGATAAAGCCTTGGGTCACATTGGCCGAGCCGGAGCCGTTGACGGCTACCGTAGCACCGCCGCTGACCATGCCGCTGCCGATGGAAGAGCCTTCGTCGTCCCAGGACAGGGTGGCGTTATTGGTAACGCTCTGCCGCACGGCGGAATCCAGTTGGCCGTTAAAGGTGACGGTTTGCTTGCTGTCGATCTGCCCCAGATAAACACAAAGCTGCCGGGTAACGGGATCATAGGTATAATAGGGGGTGCTTGCAGCATCCTCCGACAGCACCTGTCCGTTTAGCTTGAGACTGCCGGGGGTTAGGGTCAGCGCCGCATCCAGCGTATCCCGGATCACCGCGTTTTTGAGGAGGGCGCGGCTGCTGTTGGCGGTAATCGTCCAGTTGACGCTGTGGTTGCTCACCTGATAGGAGCCGCCCTTTTTGAGCCAATCCGGCGTAAATTTCACGGTGCCGCTGGCCTCTGCACGATCGCCGCTGTCGGCGCAGGACAAGGTAGCCGTGTTGGTGATGGTTTGCGCCTTGTTGTTCAGCAGCGCCAAATCCTGGATGGCGGTTTGAAAGCGGATGGTTTGCACGCCGCTGGTTCCCGGGGCAAAGGTGTAGGTTAAAATGCCGTCGCTGCAAGCAAAGCCTGTTTCCGGGGCTTGGCCGTTTACGGTAAAGCTGTCTGCCACATAGGTCACCCCGGCAGGCAGGGCGTCCCTGAACGTATAGCCGTCATACAGCAGCGCCGTCTGCTCCGGCGTGGCAGTAAGCAGCCAGTTGATCACGCCCTGCGTCAGATCCACCGTGCCGGTTTTGGCCAGCCCAATATGGACGGGTTCCGGCGCAGGCTGGGCGGGCAGCACAAATTCTTTATCAAACAAGCGTAGGACAATATCCTCCCGGCTTTCTTCGATGACCGTTTGTTCAAAATCAATGCCGATGATGAAGTAGCCGCCCATTTCCAGATAAACATCCTGGGCGTTTTCCACTTCTTCGTTAAAAGTCAGCCGGGCATCGCTTTTGCCATTGATTTCCAGCACGCCGATTTGCAGCTGCTCCCCCAGGCCATCCGCATCCAGATAAATGGGGATAGCGGTTTCGGTGGTAAAGCGCAGCGCTTCCGGCAGGGTAATTTCCAGCCAGTCCCCGGCCTTGACCGAGCCGTCTACCGGGATGCCAAAATCCAGCCGCAGCCGGGTATCCAGCGTGGGGTCAAGCTGCTCCCCGTCGGCTACCGCCGCGCCCCCGTTCAGCAGGGTAACGGTAAGATCGGTAAGCGGCGCCGCCGCCCCGCCTTGCGCCAGGGTGAAGGGGGTTAGGCAAACCAGAATCAAAACCAGCAACGATGCAACAATGAGTTGTTTCTTCATAGCAGACACTCCTTTTACGCACACAAACAGCGTGCCTGTGCAGGCGCCGCCTGAGACGATGGATCATCCTTTTCCTTATGTTACCATTAAACCATATCACGGTTACAAGAAGGTTGCAGAAACTAAATCTTTTCCATTCTTTTACAACCGGGTTCTACAAAAGTGAAACTTTACCTGTGATTGCTTAAAGAGGGGAAGCGTGCTATAATAAGATGCAATAATTACCTAATAAATAGATACATAGGAGCGTATAAACAGGTGCTCTTGAAAGGAGGCGGCGCAGGTGGAATTTACGGAAGGCCCGACGCTGCAGCAATATCCAGAGGCATACCCGGAGCTGTGGCAGGATTTGCCGTATCGACAGCCTTCGGTGGAGCAATGGCGGCTGCTGTATCAGGCGGCGATTGCCATCAAAAAGCAAAAGCCCTGGCAACTGCTGTGGGATGACGAATTGATTGTGCTGTATTTGCCCGATCGGCAAGAGCCGGTGTTCCTTTCGGTTCTGGGGAAAGAAGAAACCTGCTATGGGATTGCCGTGTATCCCGGCTATCGGGCTTTTCAAGGCTGCCTGCTGCTGCGGGAGGCGGATGAGGACGAGCCCGATTTTATTTCCTCCGGGTATCAAAACGAGCTGGTTTGCTATTTTGGTGACCGGGAGGAGCTGCTGGACGACGATATGCAGGTGCTGCGCCAGTTGGAGCTGGGCTTTCGCGGCAAGGGGCAGTGGGTTTATTTTCGCTGTCACAAAAGCGGTCGTATGCCTTGGAAGCTGACAGCGGATCAGGCCACGCTGCTGACCCAGATCTTGCAAGGGCTCACCGGCGCTTTTGACGATCTGAAGCAGGGGGAGGTTGCGCCGGATTTTGAAAAAGATCAGGTATTGGGGCGGCATTTTCATTCGCAAACCGGCGTTTGGCAAAGCCGGGTAGAAGCGGCACCGCCGATCCCGGTGATCAGCCCCCGGCTGATCGTTACCGACCAGCTGTTTGTGGCTCGGCTGAAAAAAGCCAGAAGCAACGGCGGTTCGCTGGAGCTGGATCTGCCCTATCTGCCCCTGCCCTATTTCAGCGAAAAAATCGGTATGCCGGTTTTGCCCCAGATCTGCCTGCTGATGGATCGCAATGGGCAAGAGCTGCGGGATCAGTATATGCTGGAGGAAGAGGACGATCCCACCATGGTGATCATGGGCATGCTCACCGAGCATATCAAAAACAACGGCAGACCCCGCAAGCTGTTTGTGCGGGACAGCCGCATGGGCTTTTTGCTGGAAGATTTATGCAAAAAGCTATCCATCGAGCTGCTCTCTGGGATGGGGATGCCTGCGGTGGATTATTTTGTGGAGTCGATGGCCAATTTCATCCAGGAATAAGCCGACGGCGCTGGGCTAAGCCCCGCCAAAAGACGCACCGCCATACGGCGGATGGGACGACTTGCGGCGCGGGCGACCCTGTTGCGTGGAGAAATCTGGATATAGAATGGAAAGAATGGAAAAAAATTTACCGATGATGATCAAAAAAACAGTTCTTGCCGTTGCCGTATCGGCGATGCTGGCGGTGGGCGGCGGTTGCACCTGGCCAATTGCCGGTCTGCTTTTTATGTCGGCAGATCCGGTGACGGTACAGGAAACGCCCTCTGGCCAATTGCCGGAGCAGGATGCTCTTGACCAAGAGGCGCAAGAGCCCACATTGACGGTCAATACCTTTTGCCGCAGCGGGCTTAGTCAAAGCAACCAGCAGCTTTACGATCAGGTGTTGGCCGGGGTGCAGCTGCAACAGGCACAGATCGAAGAGTTACCGAAGGATTTGACCACCCAGCAGCTTTCCCAGATTATCCAGGCCGTGCTGGCGGATCATCCCGAGATTTTTTGGTTTCGCGGCGCGGGAACCTTGACCAAAAAGAGCAGCCTTTGGCAAAGCAGCAGCGTCTATGCGCCGGAATATACCTGTGACAGCCAAGAGGTCGCCAGCAGGCAGCAGCGTATCGCCGCAGCTGTGTCCCCGTTTTTCACTCAGGCGGCACAAGCCAACTCCGACTATCAGCGGGCGCTGGCAGCATACCGCTTTGTCATCAACAACACCGTGTATCAGCCCAATGCGGCGGAAAATCAAAATATTTGCAGCGTCTTTTTGGGCGGCGCTTCCGTCTGCACCGGCTACGCCAAGTCCTTTCAGTATCTATTGCAGCAATGCGGCATTGAGGCCGCCTATGTGACCGGCACGATTCTGGCCGATGGTGAAAATCATGCTTGGGTGCTGATGCGGCTGGACGGGGCGTATTATTATGCCGATCCTACCTTTGGCGATCCGGTTGCCGGGGATGGCAGCGGCAAGCAGCAGATCTCCTATGATTGGTTTGGTCTGACTACCGCCGAGCTGAGCCTAACCCATCAATGGGATGCTCCCCAATTTTGGCCTCTGTGTACGGCCACCGCAGCCAATTATTACCAAGCGGAAGGCCTGCTGTTGACAGAATATGAGCGAAAAACCCTGGCCAACCTGCTTAGCGCAGGATATGCCGCCGGAGAAGCGGCGTTTAGCTGTAAATTTGCCGATTCCACTGGTTATGCCCAGGCCTGTGACGATTTGTTCGCCGGGCAGGCGGTGTTTCGTCTGTTGCGGCAGGCTGGCTGCAAGCTGCAATCTGGCGAAAGCGTGGAGTATCACTGCGACGACCAAAAAAGGATCATCTCAATTTATCTGTAAGTCTTCATTGTCCCGGTAAGGCCAAGGAATGAGCGCCGTGGACAAACTCCCTGCACTTTTTGCTGAAATAGGTTGGATAATACGATAGTATTTGGAGGATGCCTGCTATGGCTGACTTGCTTTTTGCCCGGGAAGACGGGCAGTGGTTTGATTTTCCCCCATTGGGGATGGCGGGGGCGGCCGGCTCCCATTTGATTCAGCCGGTGAAGCCGGATTTGATTCCCTTGCCGGAAGGCGCCACCTTAACGATGATGCCCCAATTGGCTCCGGTGGGCATCGACAAGGAAAACGGCGAGTTTTTGCTGCTGGATTACAATCCTTATAAGAAGAAAAAGGAACGCATCTATGCGGTGGCGGCGCTGCTGCCCCAAGGCTTTAGCCGTTTGCTTTGCCCCGGGGTGGAGGATAGCGACGCGGTTTTGCCCTTGCTGGGCTATACGGCGGTTGGGGTGGAAAACGGCAAGCTGGTGGTGGCAGCCAAGCAAACAGACGAGCATAAGCGCTGGCATCCCCGGTATTTTAATACCCCGGAGTTGGCCGCCAAGGTGGAGGCTCGCAAAAAAGAGTTTCCCGATAACCGGATCATCCGCCAATTGGCTCATTGCTCTTTGGAATACGGCTGCTTTACCGCCCAAAACATCTTTTACCGTCGCTGGGAAGGGGGGATTCCCGCTTCCCCGGTTTGCAACGCGGATTGTTTGGGCTGCATCTCTTTGCAGCCTTCGGAATGCTGCCCCTCTCCTCAGCAGCGGATTGATTTCACCCCCACCGCCGGGGAAATGACGGAGATCGCCGTGGCGCATCTGCGTCAGGCCGAGGATGGGATCATCAGCTTTGGCCAAGGCTGCGAGGGGGAACCCAGCTTGAACTATCCCGCGATCAGCCAAGCCCTCCCGGAGATTCGCCGCCAGACCAAGCGAGGACTGCTCAATATCAATACCAACGCCGGCAACACCGAGGCCATCGAAGCGCTGCTGGAGGCCGGTATGGACAGCTTTCGGGTCAGCATCTTTTCCCCCATTGAGGCGGAATATGCCGCCTATCATCGCCCCTGCGGCTACGGCTTGCCCCAGGTGGTGGCAAGCCTGAAGAAAATTGCGGCGGCGGGACGGCCAGCCGCCCTCAATCTGCTGGCCTATCCCGGCTTTACCGACGACTCCCGGCGGTTGGACGCTTTGGTGGAGCTGGCCAGGGAGGGGCAGGTAAAGCAGATCCAGATTCGCAATCTCAATTGCGGTCCCGCCCTGATGAAGCCCTTTGTGGCAGATAGCTGGGGCATGGGGATGCGTCAGTATATCGGGCGCTTGCAGGATTTGCTGCCCCAGGTGCAAATCGGCAACTATACCCATAGCAAGCAAGGAAACAAGGGCGCAAGCGGTAAGAATGCAAGCGGCAAGTAAGTGAGAAGCAAGTGAGAAGTAGGGGTGGATTGCCATGATCGTTTCCCTGGATTCCTGGATTGGGCGGCAAACCGGGCTGGATACGCCGGTAGACCCGCAGCAGCTGTATCGCTGGCAACTGGCGGCCTTGCGGCAGCAGGCGCAATATGCCGCCGATTTTAGCGTGTTCTACCACCATTTATACCAGGGGGCGGATTTTTGCCATCCGGAAACGCTGCCGCTGCTCTCCGCCGCCGCGCTGCAACAGGAAAGCAATCATTTTGTTTGCGTGGCGCAAAGCGATATCAAAAAGGCTATCGCGCTCACCAGCTCCGGCACGATGGATAAGCCCAAACGGATCTATTTTTCCGCCGAGGATCTGGCGCGCACCCGGGATTTTTTTGCCGTAGGGTTTGCTGCCATGTTTCGCCCCAGGGATACGGTGCTGGTCTGCATGAACGGCGACGGCGAAGACAATCTGGCAGGGATGATCGCCCAAGCCTTGGCCGAGAACGGGGCGTTCCCCTATGTTTTGGGCGAGTTTGCCGACAGCAAGCCTGCCGCCGCCATTGCCCGCGCCATGCAGCCCCAGGGCATCATCGGCCTGCCCCGGCAAATACTGGCCTTGTGCCGTACCGCGCCGGAGCTTACTCCGGATACGGTGCTGCTTTCCGGCGAGAACGTGCCGGACGGGCTGCGGCAAGAGCTGGCCGCCTGCTGGCGCTGTCGGGTATTGGCCCATTGGGGCATGCGGGAAACCGGTCTGGGCGGGGCGCTGGAATGCCTCCCCGGCGCAGGCTATCACCTGCGCCACGCCGATTTGCTGGTGCAGATTATCGACCCGGCTACCGGGGAGCTGTTGCCTCCCGGCGCAGAAGGGGAAATTGTGGTTTCCACCCTGAACCGCCGGGCCATGCCGCTGCTCCGCTACCGCACCGGCGATATTTCCCGGCTGCTGGAGGGGGAGTGTCCCGGATGCGGCAGCAGGCTGCCCCGGTTGGCTGCCATTGGCGGACATCTGGTTTGATGGGTAAGCTTCCGGCGCCAACGGGTTTCCTCCTGCGTGGGGGGCAACCCCGCCAAGTTTGCGCTATCGCCGCGGGCAAACAGACAGCGCCTGTATATCGCTTTTTTTGTGGGATCCCATTGCCGGAGTCGCTTGGGACGGTCATTGGGCGCGTCTGGCCGGAGGCAGTTTTGGGCGACGGGATGCTGTAATGCGGCAAGTGCGGGGTCTGATTTTTCGATAGAAGGGATCTTGGGATGAAACGCAACCGCTTGCGGGGGAAAAAGATTGGCTTTTTGCTGGCCGGGTTGATTTTGGTCTTGCTGCTGGTAGCGGGCGGGGCGGGGCTTTCGCGCAGTCGGCTGACTGGGGGAGAGCGGGTCGCTCGGGACGGTGCTGCTTTTTTGCAGGGCGGCGCGGCGGCCATTGGCGGCAAGCTGGCGCAGATCCCAAAATTTTTTGCGGATATGGAGGAGCTGAACCGGCAAAATCAGCAGTTGCGCCAAGAGGTGGCGGAGCTGAACGCCCGTTTGGCCAAAACTGAGTCCTACCAGCAGGAAAACCAGCGGCTACGCCAAGTATTGGGCTTGTCCCAGGAGATGGCGGATTGGCAGCCGGTGGCGGCAGAGGTGATCGGCCGGGACACGGATAACTGGTATGATGTGATCACCATTCGCGGCGGGGCGGCGCAGGGCTTTGCCCGGGATCAGGCGGTGATTGCCGCCTCCGGCCTGGTGGGGCGGATTTTATCGGTCAGCACCAACAGCGCTCAGGTGCAACTGATTACCGACGGGGATGCGGCGGTGGCCTGCATGATTCAGGAAAGTCGGGTGGCTGGGGTGTTGGAGCCTGCCGACCGGCTGAGCAATCTGCAAATGATCCATATTCCCGGCTCCCAGCAGGTGCAGCAGGGGGAAACCGTCATTACCTCGGGCTTGGGTGGGATCTATCCCTATGGTCTGCGCATCGGCTCTGTCTCCCAGGTGAAGGAGGAGCAGGGCGGCTTGACCCAGGTGGCGCAGATTGCGCCCTTTGTGGATTTTTCCAAGCTGGAAACGGTGCTGGTCTTGCTTGCCCAGCCTGCCGATAACGGACAATACCAACCGGTGGGTGAAGAATCCGCAGAGGAGCTGCCGGAAGAAACCGGGTTGCAGCCATAAAATAATACTGGACAAGCGGTTTGTTTCGCGGTATGATATTTTTTATAATCGTTTTAATATACTAGGCAGGATTGCCTGCCAAAATGATTTTTAAACAGCAGAATGGAGGAAAGAGTAATGAACATCACTGTCGTTAAGAACGCCAACCCTAAAGCAAAGCCGGATTGGCATACCCTAAAATTCGGCAACGTATTTACCGATCATATGTTTTTAATGGATTATGAAGAAGGCCAAGGCTGGAAGGATGCCCGCATCGTTCCGTACCAAAACCTTTCTTTGGATCCTGCCGCCTGCGTTTTTCATTACGGGGTGGAAATTTTTGAAGGGATGAAGGCGTATTACGGCGTTGATGGCAAGATCCGGCTGTTTCGCCCCGAGCGCAATGCCCAGCGGCTGAACAACTCCGGCGCCCGGCTGTGCATGCCCGCGCTGCCGGTAGAATATTTCCTGGAAGGGCTCAAAACCTTGGTCGCTATGGAAAAGGACTGGATCCCCACCCTGCCGGATACCTCTTTGTACATTCGCCCCTTTATGATCGCCACCGAGCCCCATCTGGGCGTCAGTGTTTCCAAAACCTATACCTTTATCATCATGCTTTCTCCCGTGGGCGCCTATT
>CAYOVS010000001.1:0-1171 GCA_964407445.1 uncultured Peptococcaceae bacterium | reverse complement strand
GAACCCGGTCAAAATCTTCATCGAGGATGAATACGTCCGGGCGGTACGGGGCGGCACCGGTTTTACCAAATGCGGCGGCAACTACGCGGCCAGCCTGATCGGCCAGAAAAAAGCCCATGATCTGGGCTATTCTCAGGTGCTGTGGCTGGACGGCGAAGAGCATAAATATATCGACGAAGTGGGCACCATGAACGTGATGTTTAAAATCAACGGTCAGGTGGTTACTCCGGAGCTGACCGGCGCGATTTTGCCCGGCATTACCAGAGACAGCATCATCCATGTGCTCAAGAGCTGGAATGTTCCCATCGCCGAAAGACGGATCTCTCTGGCTGAGCTGCATCAGGCCGCCAAAGACGGTACGCTGGAAGAAGCCTTTGGCACCGGCACCGCCGCGGTGATCTCTCCCATCGGTGAGCTTTCTATCGAAGGCCAAAACTATACCGTGGGCGACGGCGGTATCGGTCAGCTTTCCCAAAAGCTGTATGATACCCTCACCGGCATCCAGTGGGGCCGGATCAAGGATGAATTTGGCTGGACTGTGGAGCTGTAAGCGGTTTGAGGAAGGTCTGATTAAGTCGGGCACACGTCTTGGCGGTTCTTTTTTCGCCATGCGACGTGATAAAAGCTTGACCTAGCTGTCGGCTAGGCCTGCGCTTTTCTTCCGCCACCTGACGAAAAAATTGCTCGCCAATCCGTGTACCCTTTATGAATCAGACCTTCCTCAATTCTGCGTTTTCACCCCCGCCGGATTCCCGGCGGGGGTTTTCTGTGCAGGCCTTGCCTTGACAAGATATACTTGATAGACTATAATATACAAGCAAGATTATCATAACGCAAGAATAATTCCAGTGACGAAATTGAGGAATGGCGATGTCCAAAAAAATAAAACAGCTGGAGCCCAAGCAGTACCGGGTGATCGTCCTGGGGATGATCGCGGTATTAATCGCTGTGGTGGTGGCTTCCTTTTATCTGGGGCGGTATCCCATCCCCCCCAAAGAGCTGATGGGTATCTTGTTTTCCAAGATCTTCCCCATAGACGCTTTTTGGACGGAGCGGATGGAGACCATCTTCTTTAACGTGCGTTTGCCCCGGATCGTGCTGGCCTCCTTGGTGGGGTGCGTGAACTGGTATCTATTGTGAAGTCGATGTTTCCGGATCGCCTGGTTTCTCT